>NZ_JBSFWB010000014.1:0-253066 GCF_053592635.1 Streptomyces sp. NPDC002623
TCCAGGTTCCCGCTTTTGTTTCGCGGTTTCCCTTTCCGGCGGTTCCGACTCTATCAGATCCTTTCGGCGCTGATTCCCAGTCAGAGGGGGTTGTCTTCACGGCCCTTGGGCCGTTCCGACGAGTGAGACTTTAGCGGATTCCCGGCCCCCGAAGCCAATCGGGGTCCTACGTCCTTTCGAACGCGGATTCCTCATTTCGCGAATACGCACGCCAATGACGCGACGGCAGACGGAAACGACTGCACATCGAGAAGTGGCAGGTACTTGCGGAATGGCTGTCCGGGGACCGACCGGAGTCGGCGCTCACGTCGGACAACTCGGAGAACACTACGTATGCGGCCTGGGTGTGTCAACTCAAGTGCCGGTGGCACCCCTGAGGCGTACTCTGACGGCCATGACTACGCGTACGTGCACCCAACTGTGGTGGGCCGCCTGACGGCGGCCGTGTACTCACGTATGCACTCAACGGCCGCCGCCTCGGCGGCCGTTCTTGTTTCTCCCTCCAGGGGTTCAGGGGCCGGCCGGCCAGGGCGGCGGTCTCGACCAGGAGGCGGAGAGATGAAGCGGGTATTCAGCGGGATCAAGCCGACCGGGCACCTGACGCTGGGGAACTACCTGGGGGCCATGCGGCAGTGGGCCGAGGTCGACCAGCATCAGGCGGACTCGGTGTTCTGTGTCGTCGATCTGCATGCGCTGACCGTGGAGCACGATCCCGCGCGGGTGCGGCGGCTGAGTCGGCAGTCGGCGACGCTGCTGCTGGCGGCCGGCCTGGATCCACGGTTGTGCACCGTGTTCGTGCAGAGCCATGTGGACGAGCACGCGCGGTTGTCGTATCTGCTGGAGTGCGTGGCCACGGACGGCGAGATGCGGCGGATGATCCAGTACAAGGAGAAGGCCGCGCGGGAGCGGGAGCGCGGGGGCAGTGTGCGGCTGTCGTTGCTGACGTATCCGGTGTTGATGGCGGCGGACATCCTGGCCTACGGGACCGACGACGTGCCGGTGGGGGACGACCAGACGCAGCATGTGGAGCTGGCGCGGGATCTGGCGGTGCGGTTCAACCAGCGGTACGGGCACACGTTCGTGGTGCCGAGGGCGACGCGTCCGGCGGTGGCGGCTCGGGTGATGAACCTGCAGGACCCGGGCTCGAAGATGGGCAAGAGCGACGACTTCGGGCCGGGGATCGTCTATCTGCTGGACGAGCCCGATGTGGTGCGCAAGAAGATCATGCGGGCTGTCACCGACAGCAGGCGGGATGTGGTGTACGACCGGGCAGGGAGGCCCGGGGTCGCGAATCTGCTGGAGATTCTCGCGGCCTGTACGGGTGGGAACCCGGAGATCTTGGGCGGCGTTCATACGTCGTACGGCTCTTTGAAGAAGGACACGGCGGACGCGGTGGTGGAGGTCCTGAGGCCTCTTCAGGCTCGGCACAAGGAGTTGTGCGCTGATCCTGGCTATGTGGAGGGGGTGCTGCGGGATGGAGCGGAGAAGGCTCGGGAGATGGCCCGGCCGGTCGTGGACAGCGCCTATCGCGCGATCGGGTTGCTCCCGCCGCTGACGGAGTCGGTGTCGGACGGGGTGCTGAACGCCGCTCGGTAGGCGCGCGGGCTGGTGGCGAGGCGCGATGCGAAGTGCTGGCGCATGGTGACCTCGCTGCCGAAGCCGGCGCGTCGGGCCACCTCCGGCATCGGGAGGTCGGTGCGTTCCAGGAGTTTCTGGGCTGCGGCGATGCGCTGGTCCAGGAGCCAGCGGAGCGGGGTGGCGCCGGTCGCCGCCGTGAAGTGGCGGGCGAAGCTGCGCGCGGACATGCCCGCGTGTGCCGCCAGGTCGGCGACGGTGAGTGGCTGGTGCAGGTGGCGCAGGGCGTGTTCGCGTACCGCGGCGAGGGTGTCGGCGTCCCGGTCCGCGCGCGGGGTGGGGTGTTCGATGAACTGTGCCTGGGTTCCGGTGCGGAAGGGGGCGGTGACCATGGAGCGGGCGATGGTGGCGGCCGCTTCCGCGCCGTGGGAGCGGCGGACCAGGTGGAGGCAGAGGTCGATGCCGGCTGCCGTGCCGGCGGCGGTCCAGATGTTGTCGTCCTCGATGAAGAGGGCGTCGGGGACGACGGTGACCTGGGGGTGGTGGGTGCGCAGGAGGTCGATCAGGTCCCAGTGGGTGATCGCTCGGCGGTCGTCGAGGAGGCCGGCCTGGGCGAGGGTGAAGGCGCCGCCGCAGAGGGCGGCGAGGGTGGTGCCGCGGGCGTGGGCGCGGCGGAGTGCGTCCAGGACGGGGGCCGGTGCGGGGGTGAGGTGGTCGTCCAGGCCGGGGACCAGGATCAGGTCTGCTCGGGAGAGCCAGGTGAGGGTGCGGTCGGGGAGGAGGGCCAGACCGCCGCGCATCGGGATGGGGGTGGTGGTGTCGGCAGCGACCCGGCGCAGGTCGAAGGCGGGGGCGCCGCGGTCGGTGCGGTCGCTGCCCCAGACCTCGGTGATGACGGAGACGTCGAAGGCGCGGATGCCGGGGAAGGCGAGGAGGGCGACCCGGTACGCAGGCTTCATGGGTGGCAGTAAACCATCGATCGATGGCTTTGCGCCCTCTGGGGAGTGTTCGGGGCCGACGGCAGGATCGTGGGCATGGACATCGCAGAGATCGCAGCGAACGCAGCCCTGGTCGTCGTCGACGTACAGAAGGGGTTCGAGGAGCTTGACCACTGGGGGGCTCGGAACAATCCCGGGGCCGACGACAACATTGCCGCGCTCATCGACGTCTGGCAGGGGACGGGGCGGCCGGTCGTGTTCGTGCGGCATGACTCGTCCGAGCCGGGGTCGCCGTTGCGGGCGGGGTATGGGGGGAACGACTTCAAGGAGTACGTGGAGGAGAGGAGAGGGAAGGGTGCCGGGGCCGAGCTGTTCATCACGAAGACGGTGAACTCGGCGTTCCTGGGGACGCCGGATCTGGGGGCCTGGCTGAGCGCGGAGGGAATCTCACAGTTCGTGGTGGCCGGGATCCAGACCAACATGTGCGTGGAGACGACGGCGCGGATGGGCGGGAACCTGGGGTACGACGTGCTGGTGGCGTACGACGCGACGCACACGTTCGACCTGGAGGGGCCGTTCGGATGGCGGCGGAGTGCGGACGAGCTCGCGCAGGCGTCCGCGGTGTCCCTGCACGGGGGTGGGTTCGCTCGGGTGGTGAGCACGCAGGACGTCGTCGCGGGGGCGGCCGCGGTCTGACCGCCCCGGCTTGTCCTCGCGGCGGGTGTCAGTCCTTCTTGCCCGAGGCCAGCTCGCGGCTGCGGTCGCGGGCGGCCTCGAGGGCGGCGATGAGGGCGGCCCGTACGCCGTGGTTCTCGAGTTCGCGGATGGCGCTGATGGTGGTGCCGGCCGGGGAGGTGACGTTCTCGCGGAGCTTGACCGGGTGTTCGCCGCTGTCGCGGAGCATCGTCGCGGCGCCGATCGCGGACTGGACGATCAGGTCGTGGGCCTTGTCGCGGGGCAGGCCCAGGAGGATGCCGGCGTCGGTCATGGCTTCGACCAGGTAGAAGAAGTACGCCGGGCCGGAGCCGGAGAGGGCCGTGCAGGCGTCCTGCTGGGACTCGGGGACGCGGAGCGTCTTGCCCACCGCGCCGAAGATCTCCTCGGTGTGGGCGAGGTGCTCGGCGGTGGCGTGGGTGCCGGCGGAGATGACGGACATGGCCTCGTCGACGAGGGCGGGGGTGTTCGTCATGACACGGACGACCGGGGTGCCGGCGGCGAGGCGTTCCTCGATGGAGGCGGTGGTGATGCCGGCGGCTCCGCTGACGATCAGGCGGTCGGCGGGGACGTGGGGGGCGAGCTCGTCGAGGAGGGCGCCCATGTCCTGCGGCTTGACCGTGAGGATCAGGGTGTCGGCGGTCTTGGCGGCCTCGGGGTTGGTGACCGGGGTGACTCCGTAGCGGGTGCGGAGTTCCTCGGCTCGTTCCGGGCGGCGGGCGGTGACGAGGAGGTCGTCGGGGGCCCAGCCGCCTCGGATCATGCCGCTGAGGAGGGCTTCGCCGATCTTGCCGGTGCCGAGGACTGCGACTTTCTGGGTCATGGTGCGGGGTCCTCCGGGGGTTGCGTCGTCCGGGGTTCATCGTCGCACCGGGGGTGCGTGTCCGGCTTGCCTGTCCGGTGGGCGGACGTCGTTTCTCGCCCCCGCCGCCCCTTCCCGTTCCCGTCCCTGGGGGCTGCGCCCCCAGACCCCCTTTCGGCCTGAACGGCCTCGTCCTCAAGCGCCGGACGGGCTGGAGCGGTCACGTTGTGCGGCGTCGGAGGGTTGCTGCTCCCAGGCAGAGGACCAGGACTGCGCAGCCGCCGACGATGAGGACGTCCCGTACGAAGGTGGCTGTCATGTCTGTGCGGGTGAGGACCTCGTTCATGCCGTCGACGGCGTAGGACATGGGGAGGACGTCGGAGAGGGCCTCCAGGGCGGGGTGCATGGTGTCTCGGGGGGCGAAGAGACCGCAGAGGAGGAGTTGGGGGAAGATCACCGCCGGCATGAACTGGACGGCCTGGAACTCCGAGGCCGCGAAGGCCGAGACGAAGAGGCCCAGGGCGGTGCCGAGGAGGGCGTCGAGGAGGGCGACCAGGAGGAGGAGCCAGGGGCTGCCCGTGACGTCCAGGTCCAGGAACCAGACCGCGAGGGCGGTGGCGAGGGCCGACTGGATGATCGCGAGGATGCCGAAGGCGAGGGCGTAGCCCGCGATCAGGTCGCCTTTGCCGAGGGGCATGGCGAGGAGGCGTTCGAGGGTGCCCGAGGTGCGCTCGCGCAGGGTGGCGATGGACGTGACCAGGAACATCGTGATCAGCGGGAAGATGCCCAGGAGCGACGCGCCGATGTTGTCGAAGGTGCGGGGGTTGCCGTCGAAGACGTAGCGGAGCAGGAACAGCATCACGCAGGGGATGAGGACGAGCAGCGCGATCGTGCGGGAGTCGTGGCTCAGTTGACGTAGGACGCGGGCCGCGGTGGCTGTGGTGCGGGAGGCGTTCAGCGCCCTGGTGGGGACGGGGGCGGTGGGGCCGGTGGGGGTTGTCGTCGTCATCGGGTTGTCTCCTTTTCGCGGGTCGCCCGGGTCGCGGCGTCCACCAGGTGCAGGAAGGCCGACTCGACCGTGTCCGCGGCGGTGCGGGTGCGCAGGTCGTCGGGGGTGGCGTCGGCGAGGATCTCGCCCTGGCGCATGAGGAGCAGGCGGTGGCAGCGCTCGGCCTCGTCCATGACGTGGGAGGAGACGAGCAGGGTCGCGCCTCGGGTCGTGGCGATGTCGTGGAAGAGGTTCCAGAGGTCGCGGCGGAGCACCGGGTCCAGGCCGACGGTCGGTTCGTCGAGGACCAGGAGTTCCGGGGTGCCCAGGAGGGCCACGGCGAGTGAGACGCGGTTGCGCTGACCGCCGGAGAGGTTGCCGGCGAGGGCGTCGGCGTGGGTGGTCAGGTCGACGTCGGCGATGGCTCGGGTGACGTTCTCGTCGCGGCGGTCGGCTGCCGCGCGGCCCGGGTCGAGGATCGCGGCGAAGTAGTCGAGGTTCTGGCGGATCGTCAGGTCGTCGTAGACGGACGGGGCCTGGGTCACGTAGCCGATGCGGGTGCGGAGGGTGGGGTGGCCGGCAGGTCGGCCGAGGACGTCGAGGGTGCCGGTGACCTTGGCCTGGGTGCCGACGATCGCGCGCATGAGGGTCGACTTGCCGCAGCCGGAGGGGCCCAGCAGGCCGGTGATCTGGCCGCGGGGGACGGTGAAGTCGAGGGCGCGCAGGACGGTGCGGGGGCCTCGGACGACGGTCAGGGCCTGGGCTCGCACGGCGGGGACTGCGGTGGCGGCGGGCTGCTTGTCGGCTTCGCCGGGTGGGTGCGCGTGTGAGCCGGGGTTAAAATTCATCATGCGATGAATAATGCTCGGGGTGTGTTGAGGCGTCAAGTGGCGCAGGCGCGTGGCGGTGGGATTGGAAGCGGAGGTTCCGGTTCATCCGCTTCCGTGTTCACATGCTCGGCACAGGAACCGGGCGTCGAGCCGGTCGTTTCAACTGACAATGGAATTCATGCGCGGACGGGGCGTCGTGGGCCTGTCAGGGGTCGGGGTCGGCTGTGGCTTCGGCGGGTTCGGGCCTCGTTCGCGGATGGTCGTCGCCGTGCCCTCCCCCGGTGCGGCGCGCCCACGCATCTCCCGTTTCCTACCGGAGGTGCCGCCATGTTGCGCCGTGGTGTCGGCAAGGCTGATCTGTTCGCTTCTCTCGTCGTCTTTCTCGTCGCGCTCCCGCTCTGCGTGGGCGTCGCCATCGCCTCCGGCGTGCCCGCCGAGCTGGGGCTGATCACCGGCATAGTCGGCGGGCTGGTCGCCGGGGTGCTGCCCGGCAGCAGCCTGCAGGTGAGCGGGCCCGCGGCGGGGCTCACCGTGCTCGTCTACGAGGCCGTGCAGCAGTACGGGCCGCGGGCGCTCGGGGTGTTGGTGCTCGCCGCCGGGCTGGTGCAGCTCGGGCTGGGCGCGCTGCGGCTGGGGCGGTGGTTCCGGGCCGTGTCGGTGGCCGTCGTGCACGGGATGCTCGCCGGGATCGGGCTGGTGCTCGTCGCCGGGCAGGTGTACGCCCTCGGGGACGCGGCCGCGCCGGCGGGCGGGCTCGCCAAGCTCGGCGGGCTGGTGTCGCTGCCCGGGAGGGCGGACCCGGTGGCGTTGTCAGTGGGGGGTGCCACGATGGTCGTGCTGCTGTTGTGGGGGCGGTGGCGGCGCGGGGCGCGTCTGGTTCCGGCGCCGTTGGTCGCGGTGGCGTTGGCGGCGGGCGTGACCTGGGTGTTCGACCTGGATGTGCGGCGGGTCCGGGTGCAGGGGCTGCTGGATGCGGTACGGCTGCCGGAGCCGTCGGACTTCGGGCGGCTGACGGAAGTGGGAGTGATCGGGACCGTCGTGGCGTTCGCGTTGATCGCGTCGGCGGAGTCGCTGTTCAGCGCGGCGGCGGTGGACCGATTGCACGACGGACGGAGGACGGATTACGACCGGGAGTTGATGGCGCAGGGCGCGGGCAACGCGGTGTGCGGGGTGCTGGGCGCGCTGCCGATGACGGCGGTCATCGTGCGGAGCGCATCAAACGTGCAGGCGGGGGCGCGGACCAAGGCATCGCGGGTGCTGCACGGGGTGTGGCTGCTGCTGTTCGCGGCCGTCGTGCCCGGGGTGCTGGAGGTCATCCCGGTGGCGGCGCTGGCCGGGCTGCTGGTGCACGCCGGCTGCAAGCTCGTGCCCGTGCGGGAGGTGCGCAAGCTGTGGCACGGGCATCGGGGCGAGGTCGTCGTGCTGGGCGTGACGGCGGTCGCGATCGTCGTGGGGAACCTGTTCGAGGGGGTGTTGATCGGGCTGGCCCTGGCCGTGGCGAAGACGGCGTGGGAGATCAGCCATGTGCACGTCGAGACCGAGGACCGGGGGGAGGCGGGGCTCGTCGTACGGGTGCTGGGGCATGCCACGTTTCTGCGGCTGCCGAAGCTGCTCGACGCGTTGGACGCGCTGCCGCACGACCGCGAGGTGCGGCTGGAGTTGGGCGGGCTGCGGCATGTGGACCACGCGTGTGCGGCGGCCCTGGAGGGGTGGGCCGCCGCGCGGGGTCAGGCCTTGGCGGCGACCAGCAGCTCGACCTCGTAGGTCTCCTCGACGACTCCGTCGGGGAAGACCTCGCGCAGGTGCTCCCGTTCTTCGGCGAGGAAGGCCGTGGTGCGTTCCTCGCCGGCGACCAGGAAGACCGAGTGGCTGCCGATGTTGGCTAGGTGGGTGTCGACCGGGACGCGGCGGCTCCAGCGGACCAGGCGGAACGTGAAGTCCAGGCGGCCGGTGGGGTCGGCGAGGGCTGCTCGGGCGCCGCTGCCGTTGACCTCGACGGACGGGTGGGCGGCGAAGGCGGCGAAGTGCGCGCCGATGCGGTCCGTCTGGGCGGCGATCCACGGAACGTCTAGGGCGTAGGTGTTCCACCACAGCGCCAGCGCGCCGCCCAGCCGCAGGACGCGCAGGGCCTCCGGAACCGAGCGCGCCGGGTCGGTCCAGTGCCAGGACTGGGCGTAGGTGAGGAAGTCGAGGGAGCCGGCGGCCAGGGGGAGGCGGTTGCCGTCGCCTCGGACGATCGGCACGTCGGGGAGGGTGCGGCGGAACTGCTCGGTCATGCCGTCCCCGGGTTCCACGGCGAGGACGTGGGCTCCGCGGGCGTGCAGGAGCGCGGTCGCGATGCCGGTGCCGGCCCCGATGTCCGCGACCCGCGCGCCGGTGAGGGCGTGTCCGGCGAGGTCCTCGATCGCGTCGAGGAGGGCGGTCGGGTAGGAGGGGCGGTTGGCGGCGTACTGGGCTGCGGCGGCGTTGAAGGAGTGGGCCCGGGCTGTGTGGACCGGCTGCGCGGGGGCGGTCGGCGGGGCGGGGGCGGTCGTGGCGGCCGTCTGCACTGTGTCGGCCGTCTGCGCTGTGTCGGCCGTCTGCGCTGTGTCGGCCGTCTGCGCTGTGTCGGCTAGGTGGGCCGCGTCGGCCGCGTCGGCCGCGTCGGCCGCGTCGGCCGCGTCGGCCGCGTCGGCCGGGTGGGAGGAAGCCGTCATGGGGTCATGGTGACCGGGGTGAGTGAGGAGGGGAATGGGTTTTCGGTTTGTGGGTCGGTCTGTGGGCCGACAGGGGGTCGGGCTGTCGGGAAGGTGGGTCTCAGCCGCGACGGCGCTTCTTCGACGGGTTGCCCGTGCGGCGGGTGGCGCGGCGTTCGTGCTGTTGGCGGGCCGTGTCGTACTCCTCGCGCAGGAGTTTCTCGCCGGGTGCCTCGGTGAAGGTGCGGAAGAAGTAGGCGAGCAGCGAGCCGACGAAGCCGATGGCCAGGAGGCCGCGCAGGGAGGCCTGGCGGTCGGGGTCGGGGCGCTTGGCGAAGCCGTCCCAGGTGTGGCGGAAGGCCAGCGCGCTGCAGACCGCGAACATCACGACGACCAGGAGGGTCACGAAGCTGCCGAGGTCGGCGATCGCGATGCCCTCGTAGGCGAAGCGCAGGACCAGGCAGGAGACGGTGACGGCGGCGAGAGAGCCGACGGCCGCGGCGACGCGGCGGGCCGCGTAGCCCTGGAGGCCGGGGTCGTGGTCCACCCAGGTGGTGCCGAAGAAGCGGAGGGTCTCGGGGCGGGGGCCGGCACCGGTCTGGCTTCCTGCCTGGCCGGTGGGGGCGCCCGGGGTGCCCGCGGAACCCGCGGAGCCCGCCGGGGTGTCCGGGGTGCCGTTTTCGTCGCTCACGGGACGATTATGGCTCCGGACGGCGGCGGGCTCCCCGGGTGGGTCGGCTCGGGCTGCATCGGGTCCGGGTGCGCCGGCCCGGGATGCGTCAGGTCCGGGTGCGCCGGCCCGGGGTGCTTCGGGTCAGGCGCAGTGCGGGGCGACGTAGCCGTCGCTGCCCGTCCTCACGTATGCGTCCGAGACGAACTGGCCGTCGGCGATGTTGTCCCAGATGTTCGTCGTGCCGTACGGGCCGGACACCGAGGTGCCCGGGGTCTGGCAGAAGATCGGGACCTTGGTGCCCTCGGCCAGGACCCGGACGACCGAGTAACCGGTGCCGGGGCCGCTGCGGACGTTCAGCCGGACGCCCGGGGCGATCGGATAGTAGGTGAGGGACGCCGCCGCGGCCGTGGTGACGGCCTCCGTCGCTTCGCCGCTCTCGACCTCTTCCACGCGGTCAACAGACATGAAAAACCTCCCCCGTCAGACCCCATGAATGGCATGGGGTCACGTTCATTCCCCTAAAACACGCAATAAAACACCTGTGCAGGATTCGCACACGGAGGCTAGCAAGCCGCCTCGGTCCCGTACGAGTCATCGACTAGGCTCCGTGCGTCGCGCGCGCGGACGAACAGCACGGGGGTGGTCCATGACGCCACAGCGCAACACCGGGGCGGGCGCGGAAGCGGAACTTCCGGAGTACGCCGGTCACTACCGTCTTGAGGAGTGTCTGGGCTCCGGCGGCATGGGCGTGGTGCACCTGGCCCGGAGCACCTCCGGGATGAAGGTCGCGGTGAAGGTCGTCCATGCGCAGTACGCGCGGGATCCCGAGTTCAGGGGTCGTTTCCGGCAGGAGGTGGCGGCCGCTCGGCGGGTCAGCGGGGCGTTCACCGCACCCGTCGTCGACGCCGACCCGGAGGCCGAACGGCCGTGGATGGCCACCCTGTTCATTCCCGGCTCGACGCTCGCCGAGCAGGTGAAGCGGAACGGGCCGATGGGCTCGGGTGAGTTGCGGCGGCTGATGGCCGGGCTCGCGGAGGCGCTGCGGGACATCCACCGCGTCGGGGTCGTGCACCGGGATCTGAAGCCGAGCAACGTGCTGCTCGCCGAGGACGGGCCGAAGGTGATCGACTTCGGTATCTCCCGGCCGAAGGACAGCGAACTGCGGACCGAGACCGGGAAGTTGATCGGGACGCCGCCGTTCATGGCGCCGGAGCAGTTCCGGCGGCCGCGGGAGGTCGGTCCGGCCGCGGACATCTTCGCGCTCGGGTCGGTGATGGTGCACGCGGCGACGGGACGCGGGCCGTTCGACTCCGACAGCCCGTACGTCGTCGCCTACCAGGTCGTGCACGACGAGCCGGACCTGACCGGCGTGCCCGGGAACCTCGCGCCGCTGGTGGTGCGCTGCCTCGCCAAGGAGCCCGAGGACCGGCCCACGCCGGACGAGTTGATGCGGGAACTGCGGTCGGAGGCGGCCT
Source organism: Streptomyces sp. NPDC002623 (assembly GCF_053592635.1). Lineage (NCBI taxonomy): Bacteria > Bacillati > Actinomycetota > Actinomycetes > Kitasatosporales > Streptomycetaceae > Streptomyces > Streptomyces sp. NPDC002623. The sequence continues at coordinate 10,671 of NZ_JBSFWB010000014.1, forward strand.
CGTACGACACGCAGTCGTTCATACCGGCGCAGCGCACGCTGGAGGAGCACGAGGAGCGGTCCGAGGCGCACGAGGCGTCCGAGAAGCCCAGGAAGTCCGAGGCGGAGCCGGAGCTCCTGCCGGAGTCCGGTTCGGGATCTCGGGCGGGGCGGGCGACTCGGAGTCGGCGCAGACGGGTCGCCCTCGCCGCCGGCGGGCTGGTCGTCGTCCTGTCCGGCGGGGTGCTCGTGGCCACGCAGCTGCTGAGCAGTGTCGATCCGAGCCCGGAAGGGCAGGGGGGCGCGGGGAGTTCGCAGTCCGCGTCGGCCGCCTTCACCCCCTGGAGCGTGCGACCGGCGAAGGGCAGCACCGGCGCCGGTACGGGTACCGGCACGGGCGGCATGCCGCGGTGTGTCTACGACGCGCAGCGGCTGCTCTGTGTCCAGTCGGGGCTGGTGTCCGCGCTGGACTCGTCCGACGGGCGGGTGCTGTGGCGGCACGCCCTCGCCGACGGCGACCGGCCGAGCGAGGCTCCGGTGCTGGCGGGCGGGCTCGTGCAGGTGCAACTGGTCACGGACTCGGGCCAGCGGGTGGAGGCGCTCGACCCGGCGTCGGGCGCCACGCGCTGGCAGCTGGACGTGTCGGCCTACCAGAGCGTCCGGAGCGCCGGCGGCACCCTGTTGCTGACCGCGGCCGACCGCACGGTGACCGGGGTGGACGCGGCGACGGGGAAGACGGCGTGGAGCCGGCGCATTCCGGGGCTGAGCGAGCCGTACTTCACGGCGTTCCCCAAGGATCCGCTGGCGTATGCGGTGAGTACGTCGGACGACGGGCGCACGCAGATCACGGCGGTGGATCCGGCGACCGGGCAGGTGCGGTGGGAGGAGTGGCTCAAGGGCACGCTGACCCTCGTGGGCACCTCGGACGACAGCCTCGTCCTGCTGTCCCAGGACAGTGCGTACGGAGCGGTCGACGCCGTGGTCCGCTACCGCCCGCAGGGCCAGGAGACGCAGCGGGTGGAGCTGGGCGTCGCGCTCCAGGAGCCGCGTGCCGCCGTGCAGGGCGACCGGGTCTACCTGCTGGCCTTCGACGGGTCGCTGGTGGCCGTCGACATGGTCGCGGGCAAGCAGGTGTGGTCCCTGCAGACGGCGGTGAGCCGGGGTTCGGCGCCGGCCGCCGACGGCTCGCACGTCTACTTCAGCGCCGCCGACGGACGTCTCCTCGCCGTGGACGCCGCGAAGGGCAAGCTCGTCGGGCAGACGGCGCTGCGGCTCGGCGCCAACTCGGACGAGGTGGTGGCCACGCTGCCCGCGCCCGAGGCGGTCGACGGCCGGGTCTACGCCGGCGCCCCCGACGGGACCGTCTTCGCGGTGGACGGACGGGATCCGGCCGACTGGTGAGAGCGGGCCGGTGACATGCGCAGGGGCCGCCTCCCGCCGAAGCGGCGGAAGCGGCCCCTGAGCCATACATAGGGCGATCGGGCTCAGCCGAGCTTCGACACGTCCCGCACCGCGCCCTTGTCGGCGCTCGTCGCCATCGCGGCGTAGGCGCGCAGGGCGGCGGACACCTTGCGCTCGCGGTTCTTCGGGGCGTAGACGCCGCCGAGGGCGGCCTCGCGCCGGGCCAGTTCCGCGTCGTCGACCAGGAGCTCGATCGTGCGGCCCGGGATGTCGATGCGGATGCGGTCGCCGTCCTCGACGAGGGCGATGGTGCCGCCGGAGGCCGCCTCCGGGGACGCGTGGCCGATGGACAGACCCGAGGTGCCGCCGGAGAAGCGGCCGTCGGTGATCAGGGCGCAGGTCTTGCCGAGGCCGCGGCCCTTCAGGAAGGACGTCGGGTAGAGCATCTCCTGCATGCCGGGGCCGCCCTTGGGACCCTCGTAGCGGATGACGACGACGTCGCCGTGCGTCACCTGTTTGTTGAGGATCTTCTCGACGGCCTCCTCCTGCGACTCGCAGACGACGGCCGGGCCCTCGAAGGTCCAGATCGACTCGTCCACGCCGGCCGTCTTCACGACGCAGCCGTCGACGGCGAGGTTGCCCTTGAGGACGGCCAGGCCGCCGTCCTTCGAGTACGCGTGCTCGGCGCTGCGGATGCAGCCGCCGGCGGCGTCCAGGTCCAGGGCCTCCCAGCGCTCGGACTGGGAGAAGGCCTCGGCGGAGCGGACGCAGCCGGGCGCCGCGTGCCACAGTTCCAGGGCCTCCGGCGACGGCGAGCCGCCGCGCACGTCCCAGGTCTTCAGCCAGTCCGCGAGGGACGAGCTGTGAACCGAGTTCACGTCCTCGTTGAGGAGGCCCGCGCGGTGGAGTTCGCCGAGGAGGGCGGGGATGCCGCCGGCCCGGTGCACGTCCTCCATGTAGTACGTGCGGTCCTTGGCGACGTTCGGCGCGACCTTCGCCAGGCACGGCACGCGGCGCGAGACCTCGTTGATGTCGTCCAGGTCGAACGGGACGCCCGCCTCCTGGGCCGCGGCCAGCAGGTGCAGGATCGTGTTGGTCGAGCCGCCCATCGCGATGTCGAGGGCCATGGCGTTCTGGAAGGCCGCGAAGGTGGCGACGTTGCGGGGCAGGACCGTCTCGTCGTCCTGCTCGTAGTAGCGGCGGGTGATGTCCATCACCGTGCGGCCGGCGTTCTCGTACAGCGCCCGGCGGGCCGTGTGGGTGGCCAGGACCGAGCCGTTGCCGGGGAGGGCCAGTCCGATGGCCTCCGCGAGGCAGTTCATCGAGTTGGCCGTGAACATGCCGGAACAGCTGCCGCAGGTCGGACAGGCGTTCTCCTCTATGCGGAGGATGTCCTCGTCCGAGATCTTGTCGTTGACGGCGTCGGAGATCGCGTCGACGAGGTCGAGCGTGCGGACCGTGCCGTCGACGAGCGTGGCGCGGCCGGACTCCATCGGGCCGCCGGAGACGAACACCGTCGGGATGTTGAGGCGCAGGGCCGCGTTGAGCATGCCCGGGGTGATCTTGTCGCAGTTGGAGATGCAGATCAGCGCGTCGGCGCAGTGGGCCTCGACCATGTACTCGACCGAGTCCGCGATGAGGTCGCGGGAGGGGAGCGAGTAGAGCATGCCGCCGTGGCCCATCGCGATGCCGTCGTCGACCGCGATGGTGTTGAACTCGCGCGGGATGCCGCCGGCCTCGGTGATCGCCTCGCTGACGATCCTGCCGACCGGCTGCAGGTGCGTGTGGCCGGGCACGAACTCGGTGAAGCTGTTGGCCACCGCGATGATCGGCTTCCGGCCGATGTCCGCACCGGGTACACCGGAGGCGCGCATAAGGGCGCGGGCGCCCGCCATGTTGCGTCCGTGGGTGACTGTGCGGGACCTCAGCTCGGGCATCGTCGCTCGCTCCTTCAGAGAGTGCGATCAGAGACTTCTGACTGCAAACGAGCGTACGCCGGTCATCCAGGGGTCGGACACGCTGTCCGCATACCGGGACGAACGTCTCACTCCCGGGCCGCGTTTCACGGCCCGGTCAGGTGTCCCTGTACGACAGGAGCCACGCGCGCGATGATCAGTTCCAGGTCCGCCGAGGCCAGCGGCTCCACCTTCATGACGTATCGCAGCATCGCGCAGCCCACCAGCTGCGCCGCCGCCAGCTCGGCGCGCAGCTCGGCGTCCGGCAGGTCGAGCTGGGCGGCGATGCGGCGCAGCAGCTGCGCCGCGACCAGACGGCGGAAGACGGCGGCGGCGGTCTCGTTGTTCACGGCGGAGCGGACGATCGCCAGCAGCGGCTTCCGGGTGGTGGGGTTCTCCCAGAGGCCGAAGATGAAGCGGGCGAGCCGCTCGCCGACCTGGTCCACGGGGGCGTCCATGATCGCGTCCGGCGCGTGGAGCGCGGGCGCGAAGGCGACCTCGACGGCCGCTTCGAAGACCTGCTCCTTGGTGCCGAAGTAGTGGTGCACCAGTGCCGCGTCCACACCGGCCGCCTTCGCGATGCCGCGTACGGACGTCTTCTCGTAGCCGAGCTCGGAGAACTCCTCGCGGGCGGCGGTCAGGATGCGGGCGCGGGTGTCCGCCGACTCCGTGCGAGGGGGCCGGCCGCGCTTGCGGGCGGTGACGCCGGTCATGGGCGGGGCACCTTCGCTCCGGGGGTCGCGGACGCCCCGGATGCCGAGGCGAGGTGCAGGCGGGTGAAGGCCAGGGCCTCCGCCAGGTCGGCCTCACGTTCGGCGCCGGACATCGCGCGCCGTGTGTTGACCTCGATGACGACATGCCCGTCGAAGCCGGTCAGCGCGAGCCGCTCCAGCAGTTCGGCGCAGGGCTGGTTGCCGCGGCCGGGGACCAGGTGCTCGTCCTTGGCGGAACCGTTTCCGTCGGCGAGATGGACATGGCCCAGCCGGTCGCTCATACGGTCGATCATCTGCATCGCGTCCGTGCGGGCCGTGGAGGCGTGGCTGAGGTCGATCGTGAAGTGCCGGTAGTCGTCCTTCGTGACGTCCCAGTCCGGCGCGTACGCGAGCATCTCGCGGTCGCGGTAGCGCCACGGGTACATGTTCTCGACGGCGAACCGGACGTCCGTCTCGTCCGCCATCCGCCAGATGCCTGTGACGAAGTCCCGCGCGTACTGGCGCTGCCAGCGGAACGGCGGGTGGACGACGACGGTGCTCGCGCCGAGCTTCTCCGCGGCCGCGCGGGCTCGCTGGAGCTTGATCCACGGGTCGGTCGACCACACCCGCTGCGTGATGAGCAGACAGGGGGCGTGCACGGCGAGGATCGGGATCCGGTGGTAGTCGCTGAGCCGGCGCAGCGCGTCGACGTCCTGGCTGACGGGGTCGTTCCAGACCATGACCTCGACGCCGTCGTACCCGAGGCGTGCGGCGATCTCGAAGGCCGTCGCCGTCGACTCCGGATAGACCGAGGCAGTCGACAGGGCGACCTTCGCATCCGGAATCCGCACGACTGGCTCTGCCATGGGGGACAGATTACGGGGTGCGGTCGGGTGGATGCCGGGCACCTGTTCGCCGTTGTGGTGTTCACCACGGGCGGGTGCGGGCGCGCCCGGGTCGCGCGCACGACGACCCGCGCCGCTTCCCGCGCCCCTTCGCTGCGCCTACGCCGAACCCATGTGATCGAGTTTGCGCAGGATCACGCCTTCCCTGAGCGCCCAGGGGCATATCTCAAGCGTTTCGATGCCGAAGAGGTCCATCGCCCCCTCGGCGACCAGCGCGCCCGCGAGAAGCTGGTTGGCGCGGCCCTCGGAGACGCCCGGCAGCTCGGCCCGCTGGGCCGCCGTCATGCCCGCCAGACGGGGCACCCAGGCCTCCAGGGACTCGCGCTTGAGCTCCCGCTGGGCGTAGACGCCGTCGGTGGAGCGGGCGGCGCCCGCGATACGGGCGAGCTGCTTGAAGGTCTTCGACGTGGCGACGACCCGGTCCGGGGCGCCGAAGCGGCTGAACTCGCCGACCGTGCGCGCGATCTGCGCGCGGGCGTGGCGGCGCAGGGCCCGTATGTCGTGGGGCTCGGGCGGGTCGCCGGGCAGCCAGCCCGCGGTGAGGCGGCCGGCCCCGAGCGGCAGGGACGCCGCCGCGTCGGGCTCCTCGTCGATGCCGTACGCGATCTCCAGGGAGCCGCCGCCGATGTCCAGGACCAGCAGCTTTCCGGCCGACCAGCCGAACCAGCGGCGGGCGGCGAGGAAGGTGAGCCGAGCCTCCTCGGCGCCGGTGAGGACCTGGAGCTCGACGCCCGTCTCGGCCTGCACGCGCGCGAGGACGTCGTCGGCGTTGCTGGCCTCGCGCACGGCGGAGGTCGCGAACGGCAGCAGGTCCTCGACGCCCTTGTCCTCGGCGGCCTGGAGCGCGTCGTGGATGACGTTGATCAGTTTGTCCACGCCGTCGGAGCCGATCGCTCCGTGCTCGTCCAGCAGCTGAGCAAGGCGCAATTCCGCCTTGTGCGAGTGCGCGGGAAGCGGGCGCGCGCCCGGGTGTGCGTCCACCACCAGCAGATGCACCGTGTTCGATCCCACGTCGAGGACACCGAGTCTCATGTTGGGAAACGCTACTGCCCAGAGCGCCCTCGACCGTCCCCGAAGGAGGTCCTGGCGACTTACCCTGGACAAGTGCCAAAGACGAACAAGGTGAAAACCGACAAATCAACCGGCGGTTCTTCGCAGGTGAAGCCGGTGAAGCCACCGAAGAAGTCGAAGAAGGCCCAGGCAGCTCAGGCGCCGGCGCTCGCTGCCGGGCCCACCGCTGAGCTCGCCGCCGACGAGAAGGGCCTCGATTTCGCGCGCGCGTGGGTGGAGTTTCCGGACCCGGCGGACGACGAACAGGTCTTCCGGTGCGATCTGACGTGGCTGACCTCACGCTGGAACTGCATCTTCGGCAGCGGCTGCCAGGGCATCCAGGCGGGCCGCGCGGACGACGGGTGCTGCACGCTGGGCGCCCACTTCTCCGACGAGGACGACGAGAAGCGCGTCGCCGAGCATGTGGCGAGGCTCACCCCCGACGTCTGGCAGCACCACGCCGAGGGCACGCTGGGCGGCTGGGTCTCGGAGGACGACGAGGGCTCCCGCCAGACCCGCCCGTTCAACGGCTCGTGCATCTTCCAGAACCGCCCCGGCTTCGCGGGCGGCGCGGGCTGCTCGCTGCACATCCTCGCCGTCAAGGAGGGCCGCGAGCCGCTGGAGACCAAGCCGGACGTCTGCTGGCAGCTTCCGGTGCGCCGGACGTACGACTGGATCGACCGGCCCGACGACACCCGGGTGCTGCAGGTGTCGATCGGCGAGTACGACCGGCGGGGCTGGGGTCCGGGCGGCCATGACCTGCACTGGTGGTGCACGTCGGCGACCTCGGCGCACGGCGCGGGCGACCCGGTGTACGTCTCCTACCGGCCGGAGCTGACCGAGCTGATGGGCAAGGCCGGCTACGACCGCCTGGTCGAGCTGTGCGAGCAGCGCCTCGCCTCGCAGCTCCCGCTGGTGGCGCCGCATCCGGCGGATCCGACGGGCCCTCGCGGCTGAGCCCGCACCGCCCTCATGTCCTGCACCTCCCGCACATCCCGCGTCCGGACGCCTATGCCGTCGTCGGGCTCGGGGGGTCGCTGTCGGCGGGCGGCGACGCCGAGCTCTCCGGGGCGGACGGGGACGGGTTGCCGGGGGTGGGTTCCGGGTCGGTGGCCGGGGGCGGGTCGGACGGGGTGGGATCCGGGGAGGACGGGGGCGTGGGAGTCGGCTGGGGGTCGCCGGACGGGGGCGGGTCGACGGGGCCGCCAGTGCCCGGACCAGGGCCGTTGCCGGGGTCCGACGGGCCGGGGGCGGTGCCGTAGCCCTCGATGGAGACGACCGCGCCGGCCGGGGCGATCGCCACGCGCGCGTGCCAGTGCCCGGCGGGCTCGCGCAGATGGTCGACGTACACCTTGATCGTCACCGACTCGCCGGGCTTCAGCGCGCCGGTTGAGCGGCTCAGATAGAGCCAGTGGTCCGCAGTGGTCGCCGACCAGCGGACCGGCTCGTCGCCGCCCGGGGCCGCGCTGAGGGTGATGAGGGTGGTGTCGCCGCTGTGGTCGGCCGTCACGGAGAGCCGGCCGGAGGCGCTCCTGCCGAGTCCCGTGACGCTGATGACCTCCACCGAGACGTCCGGTTCGTCGTCCTTGGTGAAACGGCTGCCGGGGCGGGTGCTGGCGTTCCCGGCGTTCTCGTAGCCGCCGGCCGTCTCGCCGTCGAGGCCGCCGGGACCCTGCGCCTCGCTGGCGGTGGCCTGGCGTCCTTCGGCACCCTCCCCCGTCGGCGTGCCGCGGTAGGCCGCCCACAGGGCGATCACGGGAGCGGCGACGACGGTGGCGACGACGGTCGTCGTGACGGCACGCGCGCGTAGACGCTCCCGGCGGGCGGCGCGGTCCTTGGGGTCCATGGGGAACCCGCGCCGGTCGTAGCGCGGCACGGCTGCGCCCCGCGCGCGGGGGAGGTGGGCCATGGCGACGTGCAGCTGCGCGCGCGGCGCTTCCAGGACGGGCAGCTCGGCGGGGGTGACACCGGCGCCGGGCCAGCGGCCGGGGACGGCGCGTTCGGCGGCCCGGCGGCAGCGCGGGCAGTCGTCGACGTGCCGGACGAGTTCACGGCGCAGCGCGGCGCTGAGCACGAGCTGGTTCTCGCCCGTGAGGCGCGCCACACCGGGACAGCCGCCGGTCTCGACGACGGCGAGCGCCGCACGCGTGCGTTCGACCTCGCAGGCGGCGGAGGCGAGCAGCTCGCGGGCGGCGGCGAGATCCTTGCCGAGGACGGCGGCGACCTCGTGCGCGGCGAGGTGGTGACGTACCGCGAGTTCCAGCGCCTCGCGCTGTTCCGGGGTGGTGCCTGCGGCCTCCGGCCAGGCGAGCAGGGCGAGTTCTCCACGGCGCTGCTGCTCCTGGGCCTCGTCGGAAGCGGACGCGGTGGACACGGCGAAAGCGGTGGGCGCGGTGGGCGCGGTGGGCGGTGCGGGCTTCGGGGTCGGTGGCCGGTGGCCGCCGCTTCTTCGCGCCGCGTGCGTGCTCTGACGTTTCTGCTTGGCCTCGGTGAGTTTGCGCAGACAGGCCCAGCGGGCCAGGGCGTACAGCCAGGCCCGGCGGTCGCCCGCGGCGTCCGGGACGCGCTGGCCGCGTCGCTCGGCGAAGGCGAGGGCGTCCCCGAGAGCGGCGGTGGCCGCGTCGTGGTCGCACAGGACGGACAGGCAGTAGGTGAACAGGCCATCGAGGTAGGGCTCGTAGCGCGCGGGCGGCCGCTGCGCGAGCGTGCGCGCCGCAGCGCCGTCGCGCGCCTCCCGGTGCGCCCGGTGTGCGCCGGTCGTGCGGGTCGAGGTTTCCGGGCTGCTGCTCATCACCCGTGCGACCGTAGGCGGCGCGGAAGGAGGTCTTCTTGTCCCTTGAGTCCTTTTAATCCGTACGGGTGAAACGATCCCTCATAAGGGGACAGGGAAGGGGGGTCCCATGGCTCGTTCGTGACGGGGTGTGGCTGATTCACAGGGGGTGCCCGTCCGCGCGGGAGCGGCCGGGGGCCCCGGCCGGGGCCCGGTTGTCCACAGGCGCGTCCGGCTGTCAGTGGCGGCGGTTACGGTTTCCCCATGGCCACCCGTACGAAGACCGCCAAGGACCGCCCGTCCTACCGCTGCACGGAATGCGGCTGGCAGACGGCCAAGTGGCTCGGCCGCTGCCCCGAGTGCCAGGCCTGGGGGACGGTCGAGGAGTACGGCGCGCCCGCGGTCCGCACGACGGCGCCGGGCCGCGTCACCACCTCCGCCGTGCCCATCGGCCAGGTCGACGGGCGGCAGGCCACCGCCCGCCCCACCGGCGTGCCCGAGCTGGACCGCGTCCTGGGCGGCGGGCTCGTCCCCGGCGCGGTCGTGCTCCTGGCCGGGGAGCCGGGCGTCGGCAAGTCGACCCTGCTGCTGGACGTGGCGGCCAAGTCGGCGAGTGACGAACACCGCACGCTCTATGTCACGGGCGAGGAGTCGGCGTCCCAGGTCCGGCTGCGCGCCGACCGGATCCGCGCCATCGACGACAACCTGTACCTGGCTGCGGAGACGGATCTGGCGGCCGTCCTCGGTCACTTGGACGCGGTGAAGCCGTCCCTGCTGATCGTGGACTCCGTGCAGACGGTGGCCTCCCCCGAGATCGACGGCGCGCCGGGCGGCATGGCCCAGGTCCGCGAGGTCGCCGGCGCGCTGATCCGCGCCTCCAAGGAACGCGGCATGTCCACGCTCCTGGTGGGCCATGTCACAAAGGACGGCGCGATCGCCGGCCCCCGCCTCCTCGAACACCTGGTGGACGTCGTCCTGTCGTTCGAGGGCGACCGGCACGCGCGCCTGCGCCTGGTGCGGGGCGTGAAGAACCGCTACGGCGCCACCGACGAGGTCGGCTGCTTCGAACTGCACGACGAGGGCATCACGGGCCTGGCCGACCCCAGCGGGCTCTTCCTGACCCGTCGTGACGAACCGGTCCCGGGCACCTGTCTGACGGTCACCCTGGAGGGCCGTCGCCCGCTGGTCGCCGAGGTGCAGGCCCTCACCGTCGACTCCCAGATCCCCTCGCCCCGCCGTACGACGTCCGGCCTGGAGACCTCCCGCGTCTCGATGATGCTGGCCGTTCTGGAGCAGCGCGGGCGGATCAGCGCGCTGGGCAAGCGGGACATCTACTCGGCGACGGTCGGCGGAGTGAAGCTCTCGGAGCCCGCCGCGGACCTGGCGATCGCCCTCGCGCTGGCCTCCGCCGCGAGCGACACCCCGCTGCCCAAGAACCTCGTCGCGATCGGCGAAGTCGGCCTCGCGGGCGAGGTCAGACGGGTCACGGGCGTCCAGCGCAGGCTCGCCGAGGCCCACCGTCTGGGCTTCACCCACGCGCTCGTACCGGGCGATCCCGGCAAGATCCCCGCGGGCATGAAGGTCCTGGAAGTCGCGGACATGGGGGACGCCCTGCGGGTCCTGCCGCGTTCCCGTCGCCGAGACGCCCCACGGGAGACGGAGGACCGCCGGTAGACTTTGCCCTGGTCTCGCCCGTCCGTGCGAAACGAGTACGCGAAACGGGGACGCCCAGACCCTGTGACCGGAGGAGTGCAGTGGCAGCCAACGACCGGGCTTCGGCTCCCGGAAAGTCCGGTGGGAGTTCCGGTGCCGACGGCCTGATGCGCGCCGCGCTGAGCGCGGTGGCTCCCGGCACGGCCCTGCGCGACGGCCTGGAGCGCATCCTGCGCGGCAACACCGGCGGACTCATCGTGCTGGGCTCCGACAAGACGGTCGAGGCGATGTGCACGGGCGGGTTCGTCCTGGACGTGGAGTTCGCGGCCACGCGTCTGCGCGAGCTGTGCAAGCTCGACGGCGGCATCGTGGTCTCCTCCGATCTGTCGAAGATCCTCCGGGCCGGCGTCCAGCTGGTGCCTGACCCCACGATCCCCACGGAGGAGACGGGCACCCGGCACCGTACGGCGGACCGGGTCAGCAAGCAGGTCGGCTACCCGGTCGTCTCGGTCTCCCAGTCCATGCGTCTGATCGCCCTGTACGTCGACGGACAGCGCCGCGTCCTGGAGGACTCCGCGGCGATCCTGTCCCGCGCGAACCAGGCGCTGGCCACCCTGGAGCGCTACAAGCTCCGGCTGGACGAGGTCGCGGGAACGTTGTCAGCGCTGGAGATCGAGGACCTGGTGACGGTCCGGGACGTCTCCGCGGTGGCCCAGCGCCTGGAGATGGTGCGCCGCATCGCCACCGAAATCGCCGAATACGTGGTCGAACTGGGCACGGACGGTCGACTGCTCGCCCTCCAGCTCGACGAGTTGATCGCCGGCGTGGAGCCGGAGCGCGAGCTGGTGGTCCGGGACTACGTCCCCGAGCCCACGGCCAAGCGGTCCCGCACGGTCGACGAGGCGCTGTACGAGCTGAACGCGCTCACCCACGCCGAACTTCTCGAACTGTCCACGGTGGCTCGCGCGTTGGGCTACACCGGCTCCCCCGAGGCCCTCGACACGGCGGTCTCCCCGCGCGGCTTCCGGCTCCTGGCGAAGGTGCCTCGTCTCCCCGGCGCCATCATCGACCGCCTCGTCGAGCACTTCGGCGGCCTCCAGAAGCTCCTCGCCGCGAGCGTCGACGACCTCCAGACGGTGGAGGGCGTGGGCGAGGCGCGGGCCCGGAGCGTCCGCGAGGGCCTTTCCCGGCTCGCCGAGTCGTCGATCCTGGAGCGGTACGTCTAGACGGACGCGTCAGTCGTCCGTACGGACGCGCCAGTCGCCCTTCAAGACGCTCGCTGTCTTCAACGCCCTAGTCGTCCTTCAGCACGAAGGACGACTGCGCCTTTGCAAACCCCGGGGCCTTCGCCTCGACCAGGTACGTGCCCGCGCCGGCCGCGCCCGCCGGAGGGGTCGCACACTCCGGCGCACTCGGCTTGCGGTCCCACTTCACGAGGTACGTGATGCTGTCCCCGGCCGGCACCCGGTACAGCATGCTCCCGGTCACCTTGGGGCAGTCCGCGGACGACCAGTAGTCGTCTTCGCCGCTCGCCTGGGTGATCGTCAACACCGCGTTCTTCGGCCCGAGATCGACCTTGCAGTCGCTGGTCGAACTGTTCTTCGCGGTCAGTTGGAAGGTGGGGGTCTCGTCCGGCGAGTAGTCGTTGCGAACGCTGCTCAGGGTCAACGTCACCACGCTGGCGGTGCAGTTGGGCAGTGTCGTCCCGGCCGGAAGCGTCGTCCCGGTACCGCTGCCGCCGCCACTGCCGCTGCCGTTGGCGCCGTCGTCGGTGCTGCCGGAGTCCGTCGAGCCGCCGTCCGAGCCACCGGAGCCGCTGCCGTCGCCCGAGCCCGACCCGGAGCCGGACCCGCTGGTCGAGCCTTCGCTCGACTCGTCGCGCCCGCCCGGGTTTTGGCTGATCGCGGGCCCGGAGCCGGTCGGTCCCGGCGTGATCGAGGACGCGGGATTCTTGCCGTTGCCCCCGTTCGCGCTGTTCTTGCCGCCGCCTCCGCCCGAGGTCACCACCCACAGGATCAGCAGCGCCAACAGGGCGAACACGGACAGCAGTACGACCCTCCGTCGCCAGTAGATGGAGGAGGGGAGCGGACCGACCGGATTGCGCAGAGATCCCACGGCGCAAACTGTACGAGAGATCGACGCGTTCGCTGGCCCCACCCGCCGCCACAAGGACAACTTTTCCGGATCATCATTCCGGAAACCACCTCTTCCGTACTCGACTTCGGCCCGCGCGGTCGCCGCCCGGTCATTGCTCGGTCGCCGTTCGTTGGCCATCGCACCCGTTGCAGCTCTGGCCATGACCGCGGCACGCACGCGTGAAGCGGCCCTCGGCACGGATCCGGCACCGATACGCGGTCGAGTGGCGCTACGCGCGCGTGCCCCGGTGCGCATGGCAGGATCGGAAGGGCCATGACTGCGCCCACGAAGCCCCCGCACAGCAGCCCCGCCCGCGCCGACGCCGTCGCCGAGGCCCCCGGAGCGGACCTGCACTCCCCGGTGATCGACTGGTTCGACGACCACGCCCGTGATCTGCCCTGGCGGCACCCGGAGGCCGGCGCGTGGGGGGTGATGGTCAGCGAGTTCATGCTCCAGCAGACGCCGGTCAGCCGCGTCCTGCCGGTCTACGAGCAGTGGCTCGCCCGCTGGCCGCGCCCCGCCGACCTGGCCGCGGAGGCCCCCGGCGAGGCCGTACGCGCGTGGGGGCGGCTGGGCTACCCGCGCCGCGCCCTGCGGCTGCACGGCGCCGCGGCGGCGATAACGGAACGGCACGGCGGCGACGTGCCGTCGGACCACGGACAGCTCCTCGCACTGCCCGGGATCGGCGAGTACACGGCCGCGGCCGTCGCCTCCTTCGCGTACGGCCAGCGGCACGCCGTCCTGGACACCAACGTCCGCCGCGTCTTCGCACGCGCCGTCACGGGCGTGCAGTACCCGCCGAACGCCACCACGGCCGCCGAGCGCAAGCTGGCCCGCGCCCTGCTGCCGGACGACGAGCCGACCGCCGCGCGCTGGGCCGCCGCGTCCATGGAGCTCGGGGCGCTCGTCTGCACGGCCAAGAACGAGACGTGCGTGCGCTGCCCGATCGCTGCGCAGTGCGCCTGGCGGCTCGCGGGCAAGCCGGCGCACGACGGCCCGCCGCGCCGCGGCCAGACGTACGCCGGCACCGACCGGCAGGTCAGGGGCAAGCTGCTCGCCGTTCTGCGGGACGCGCACACGCCCGTGCCGCAGGCGGCCCTCGACCGCGTCTGGCACGAACCGGTGCAACGCGCGCGTGCGCTGGACGGGCTCGTCGCGGACGGACTGGTGGAGCCGCTGCCGGGCGGGCTGTACCGCCTGCCGTTGACCTGACGCACGGCCCGTGCGGCGGCCTCGGACACGGACGCCGGCACGGACCTGACGCACGGTCATTTCACAGACACACGGCTTCGTCACGGTCGCCGCCGGGCTTGTGTCACGCCCGGCGGCCGTACAAATCGGCCCATAGGCAGGCCATTCGGCCGACTTCTTTACCCCGAACCCATTTCCGTTACACAACCGACGGACAGCTGAGCGCTGGCCGCAGGCTGCTTCGCACAGCCCCGTGACAACACCTCCGTAGCTTCATTTGCGTACCCGGCAGAGAGACGCGGGCTACAGACCACAGGGCAGTGAACCGACGGCGACCGTCCGTCGGAACGGGGAATCGGAGGCGGTTGACCATGGCGCAGGGCGACGTGCTCGAGTTCGAGGAATACGTCCGCACGCGGCAGGACGCGCTGCTGCGGAGCGCCCGCCGGCTGGTCCCGGACCCGGTCGACGCGCAGGACCTCCTGCAGACCGCGCTGGCCCGGACGTACGGTCGCTGGGACGGGATCGCGGACAAGCGGCTCGCCGACGCCTACCTGCGCCGAGTCATGATCAATACGCGGACCGAGTGGTGGCGGGCCCGCAAGCTCGAGGAAGTGCCGACCGAGCAGCTCCCGGACGCCTGTGTGGACGACTCCACCGAGCAGCACGCGGACCGCGCCCTGTTGATGGACGCGATGAAGGTCCTGGCACCGAAGCAGCGCAGTGTCGTGGTGCTGCGACACTGGGAGCAGATGTCCACGGAGGAGACGGCCGCCGCCCTCGGCATGTCGGCCGGAACGGTCAAGAGCACGCTGCACCGGGCGCTCGCCCGGCTCCGCGAGGAGCTGGAAGCCCGCGATCTGGACGCACGCGCGCTGGAGCGTGAGGAGCGGGAGCGTTGCGCGGCGGCCTGACAGAGGCCGGGCCCACACCGGCCCGAGGCACCATCCAGGCGGCGATCACGGCGATGTCCGTGCTCGCCGCCCTCGCCCTTTTCGTCTCCGCCTGCGCCACCGGCGGCACCGGCGCCCGTGACGAAGGCCCGGCCCACTCCGACGCGGTGGCGGGCACGACGGCCTCGCCGACGGCCGCCCCGACCACCCTCCCCGACCGGACGAACGCGGTCCAGCTCATCAAGGACGACCCCGAGGTCTCGGCGGAGGTCAAGCGCGAGCTGACGCCCTGCGTCGGCGACGAGTACCCGGTCGACGTCGCCTACGGGGACCTCACCGGCGGCTCCGGCCACGACCTCATCGTCAACGTGCTCACCTGCGGTGACGCCGTCGGAGTCGGCTCCTACGTCTACCGGGAGAACGGCGACGGCTACGTGAACGTGTTCCAGGCCGAGGAGCCCCCGGTCTACGCGGAGATAGACCGGGGCGACCTGGTGGTGAGCAAGCAGGTGTACGCGAAGGGCGACCCGGTCTCCAGCCCGTCCGGGGAGAACGTGATCACGTACCGCTGGACCTCGGGCCGCTTCGTCAAGCAGTTCAGCTGGCACAACGACTACAGCAGCGTCGGCGACGAGCCGACGCCGGTGCCGGAGACCGGCTGACCTGCCCAGACGTCCTCGCCCGAAAAAACTTCCCGCCGGCGTGAACCGATCGGGCCGCTCGTTCCGACCAATGGATGGACAGGCAAGACGGGCAAGGGCGGGCAAGGACGGGCAGGAGGGGATCGGGCGAACGAGCACGGACAGGGCGGGGTACGACGGGAACGCACGAGGAGAGGAAATGAACGCTCGCCGCGCTCCACGCGTCCACCCAGTGGGCGCCCTCGACAGCACACCGACAGAGGCCGGCCAGACGCCCGCCAGACTGACGACGTACACGCATACGTGAACGCATACGCATACGAGAACTGAGAGCACCGGGATGGCAGACCAGACCCACGTCCTGTTCGTCGAGGACGACGACGTCATCCGCGAGGCCACCCAGCTCGCCCTCGAGCGGGACGGCTTCGCGGTCACCGCGATGCCCGACGGCCTGTCGGGCCTGGAGGCGTTCCGCGCCGACCGCCCCGACATCGCGCTGCTGGACGTCATGGTGCCCGGCCTGGACGGCGTGAGCCTGTGCCGGCGCATCCGGGACGAGTCCACGGTGCCGGTGATCATGCTGTCGGCGCGCGCCGACTCCATCGACGTCGTCCTGGGCCTGGAGGCCGGCGCCGACGACTATGTGACGAAGCCGTTCGACGGCGCCGTACTGGTCGCCCGGATCCGCGCCGTCCTGCGCCGCTTCGGTCACGCGGGCGGCGGCGACCGCGCCGAGCTCGACGCCTCCGCCGCCGGTGGTGTGCTGACCTTCGGTGATCTGGAGGTCGACACGGAGGGCATGGAGGTGCGCCGGGCCGGGCAGCCGGTGGCGCTGACCCCGACCGAGATGCGGCTGCTGCTGGAGTTCTCCTCCGCTCCGGGCACGGTTCTCTCGCGCGACAAACTGTTGGAGCGGGTGTGGGACTACGGCTGGGGCGGTGACACCCGCGTCGTCGACGTCCATGTGCAGCGACTGCGGACGAAGATCGGCCAGGACCGCATCGAGACGGTCCGCGGCTTCGGCTACAAGTTGAAGGCCTGAGCGGGGCACGGGCAGGGGCGGGGACGGGAGTATGCGGGGGATGATCCGGCACCTGAGGCCGGCTCGCACGGAGCGCATCGGCATCCGTACGGGCCTGCGGTGGAAGCTGAGCGCGGCGATCGCGCTGGTCGGCGCGCTGGTGGCGATCGCGCTCAGCCTGGTCGTGCACAACGCCGCGCGCGTGTCCATGCTGGACAACGCACGCGACCTCGCCGACGAGCGCATCGTGATCGCCCAGCACAACTACGAGCTGTCGGGCCGGCCGAACTTCCCCAACATCAAGATCGACGACTCCAGGCTGCCGCCTGCCTTGCGGGAGAAGGTCCGGGAGGGCCGCCGGGCCACGTTCGTCTCCGACCGCCCGGGCGGTGACCCGGACATCTGGGCGGCCGTGCCGGTGAAGGACGGCCATGTGCTCTCCCTGCACACCCGATTCACCGACCGCAGCACGGACATCCTCAAGGATCTCGACCAGGCCCTGGTGATCGGCTCCATCGCCGCCGTCCTCGG
This sequence comes from Streptomyces sp. NPDC002623, assembly GCF_053592635.1. Classification (NCBI taxonomy): domain Bacteria; kingdom Bacillati; phylum Actinomycetota; class Actinomycetes; order Kitasatosporales; family Streptomycetaceae; genus Streptomyces; species Streptomyces sp. NPDC002623. Next base: position 27,488 of record NZ_JBSFWB010000014.1, read on the forward strand.
CGGCAGCGCACTCGGCGTGCTCATCGGCGGGCAGCTCTCACGGCGACTGCGCAAGGCCGCGGCCGCGGCCAACCAGGTCGCCAAGGGCGAGTCGGAGGTCCGGGTACGGGATGCCATCGGCGGGGTCGTGCGCGACGAGACCGACGACCTGGCCAGCGCGGTGGACGCCATGGCGGACACGCTGCAGGAGCGGCTGGAGGCCGAGCGCCGGGTCACCGCCGACATCGCGCACGAGCTGCGCACCCCGGTGACGGGCCTGCTGACAGCCGCCGAACTGCTGCCGCCGGGCCGGCCGACAGAGCTGGTCCTGGACCGGGCGAAGGCCATGCGCACGCTGGTGGAGGACGTCCTGGAGGTGGCCCGTCTCGACGGGGCCTCGGAGCGCGCCGAACTGCAGGACATCATGCTGGGCGAGTTCGTGGCCCGGAGGGTGGCAGCCAAGGACCCGGACGTCGAGGTACGGGTGGTCCACGAGTCGATGGTCACGACCGACCCCCGTCGCCTGGAGCGCGTCCTGTTCAACCTGCTCGCCAACGCGGCTCGCCACGGCAAACCGCCGATCCAGGTCACCGTCGAGGGCCGGGTCATCCGGGTCCGCGACCACGGCCCCGGTTTCCCCGGGGACCTGCTCGCCGAGGGGCCGAGCCGCTTCCGCACCGGCAGCGCCGACCGCGCCGGGCACGGCCACGGGCTCGGCCTCACCATCGCGGCAGGGCAGGCCCGCGTCCTGGGCGCCCGGCTGACCTTCCGCAACGTACGCCCCGCTGGAGCCCCGGACCACATACCGGCCGAGGGCGCGGTCGCCGTCCTCTGGCTCCCCGAACACGCCCCGACCAACACGGGAAGCTACCCGATCAGACCTTGAGGCCGACCGGGCACGCGGGCGGGGGGGGCTGGGCCGGGCTGGACTTGTCGGGGGCGGGATCCGCTTGTCGGGGGCGGGATCCGAGAGGCTCTCGCCGGGGCGGGCCAGGCCTGGCCGGGGTGGGCCGGGGTGGGCCGGGGTGGGGCTTGCGGTAGCCGAGGTTGGGAATTGCAGGGCCGGGCGTGGGGCCAGCGGGACCGAGGGGGGCTTGCGGGCAAGGGGGGCTAGCGGGGCGAAGGAGTTGGGTGCCTGGCCCCGAGGGCCTGCCGGTGGCGTGCTGCCCCCTCCCTCCCCCGGGGGGAGGGGGGCCTGGCGGGGCCAGCGGCCGGTCCGTGGAAGCTCGCGGTTGCCTGTCGGGGCACTGCAGCAAGCCCTTGGGTATCTGCCGCCACTCTGTGCCGCCACTCCGTGGGAGGCGGCCTCCCGTGAGGGTTACGGCAGGCCATGGGCGACCGCGGCCGGACCCTGGAGGCTGGGCGGCGACCTTTCGGGGCACCGCGCATCGCAGATGCCTGCGCCCGCTCCCGTACAAGGGGCTGCCACCGTCCTTGGCGGTCATGGCGGGGCCGTCGTAGGGCGTGCGGCCGGGGCCCATTGAGGGCGCCATGCAACAGCCTGTGGCCCAGCCCCCTCCCGTCCCTCCCCTGCCCTCCCGTCCCTCCCCTGCCCTCCCGTCCCTCCCCTGCCCTCCCGTCCACCGCCCACCGGGCAGTCAGCAGTCAGCAGTCAGCAGTCAGCAGTCAGCAGCCGAACGGAGAAGGCCCCCCGGGGCGGACACCACCGGGAGGCCTTCGGTCACTGGGAGGGTCGGCAGGCAAGCGAACCGCACAGAGTGTGTGAAGTGCGCGAACTACGTGACGCCGGACCTGGCAAGGTCAGACCTCGACCATCGGCGACTGCACAGCGGCCGCACCGTCGGTCGGCTCGTCCGCCTTCTGCGGTCCCGCTCCCTTGAGCGGCACTTCCTTCACGAACACGGCCGCCACCAGCGCGACCACCGCCACCACGGCACCCAGCAGGAACGCCGAGTGCGTGCCGGACGACACCGCGTGCTGGTAGGCCTCCCGGGCCACTGCGGGCAGCTTGGCCAGGCTGGCCGCGTCCAACTGCGCGGACTGTTCGGTGATCTTCGAGCCGATCTCGCCGGCCCGCTCGGACATGACGTCCTGGACCCGGCTGTTGAACAGCGCGCCCATGATCGCGACGCCGAAGGAGGACCCGAGCGTACGGAACAGGGTGGTGGACGAGGATGCGACGCCCATGTCCTTCAGTTCGACGCTGTTCTGCGCGACCAGCATCGTGATCTGCATCAGGCAGCCCATGCCGAGGCCGACCACGGCCATGAACACACCGGAGGTGAGACGGCTGGTCCCGGTGTCCATCGTCGACAGCAGGTACAGGCCGATGACCATCAGGGCGCTGCCGACGACCGGGAAGACCTTGTACTTGCCGCTGTTCGTGGTCACCCGGCCGGCCACCATCGAGGTGACCAGCATCGCGCCGAGCATCGGCAGGAGCAGCAGACCGGAGTTGGTCGCCGAGGCGCCCTGCACCGACTGCTGGTACAGCGGCAGGAAGAGCGTCGCGCCGAACATCACGAAGCCGGTGATGAAGCCGATGATCGACATCAGGGTGAAGTTGCGGCTGCGGAAGATGTGCAGCGGCACGATCGGCTCGGTCGCCTTGGTCTGCCAGAACACGAACCCGATGAGCGAGGCGACGCCGATCCCGATGAGTTCCATGATCCGCGCGGACGTCCAGGCGTACTCCGTGCCGCCCCAGGTGGTGACGAGGACGATGGAGGTGATGCCGACGGTCAGCAGTACGGCGCCCAGGTAGTCGATCCGCGACTGCGACCGCTTCTTCGGCAGGTGCAGGACGGCGCTGATGAGCGCGAGCGACACCACGCCGAGCGGCAGGTTGATGTAGAAGGACCAGCGCCAGCCCCAGTTGTCGGTGATGGTGCCGCCGACCAGCGGGCCGCCGATCATCGCGAGCGCCATGACGCCGGCCATCATGCCCTGGTACTTGCCGCGCTCCCGCGGCGGGATCAGGTCGCCGATGATCGCCATGACGCCGACCATCAGGCCGCCCGCGCCGAGGCCCTGGATCGCGCGGAAGCCGATCAGTTCGCCCATGTTCTGGGCCATGCCGCTCAGCGCGGACCCGACCAGGAAGATCACGATCGACGTCATGAAGGCGCCCTTGCGCCCGTACATGTCGCCGAGCTTGCCCCAGATCGGGGTGGAGGCCGCGGTCGCGAGGGTGTACGCGGTCACGACCCACGAAAGGTGTTCGAGTCCGCCGAGTTCGCCGACGATCGTCGGCATCGCCGTGCCCACGATCATGTTGTCGAGCATCGCGAGCATCATCGTGATCATCAGCGCAAGCAGAACGACCCGCACGCTCTTGGGCTGCTTCTCCGCCCCGGTCTCGACTGTCTGTGTGTCCGCCATCTTCCCCACTCCCCTGGGCACAACCCCGACCGGCTACTTACTTGCCGCCCGGCTAGTTCACTACACTGGGGAAGGTAGACCTGCCACTAGCCGGTCGTCAAGTAAGTTTCTGGGGGCGAACTAGCCGGACGGCAAGTAAGTTTCCGCGGGAGCCCAAGGAGTACGAGGATGGACGTCACCATGGACGGCACCAAGCAGCAGCGGCGCGGCAACACCCGCCAGCGCATCCAGGACGTGGCACTCGAACTCTTCGCCGAACAGGGCTACGAGAAGACCTCGCTCCGCGAGATCGCGGAGCGCCTGGAGGTCACCAAGGCGGCCCTGTACTACCACTTCAAGACCAAGGAAGAGATCATCGTCGGGATCTTCACGGATCTCACGAAGCCGATCGAAGACCTGATCGAGTGGGGCAAGGGCCAGCCGCACACCCTGGAGACCAAGCTCGAGCTCGTACGGCGCTACAGCAAGGCCCTGTCCGAGGCGGCCCCGCTCTTCCGCTTCATGCAGGAGAACCAGGCGACGGTGCGGGAGCTCCAGATCGGCGACTCGTTCAAGGACCGTATGCGCAGCCTGCGCGACATCATCATCGATCCGGACGCCCCCCTGACCGACCAGGTGCGCTGCGTGAGCGCCATCTTCACGCTGCACGCCGGCATGTTCTTCCTGCAGGACCTCGAAGGCGACCCCGAGGACAAGCGTGCAGCCGTCCTCGAGGTCGCCATGGGGCTGGTGACGCAGGCGCACCAGGGCGCCTGATCACATCAGCGTCAGACCTTCACGCCCTTGGAGTGCAGGAACTTCACCGGGTCTATCGCCGAGCCGTAGTTCGCGGTCGTACGGATCTCGAAGTGCAGGTGCGGACCGCTGGAGTTGCCGGTGTTGCCGGACAGGGCGATCTTCTGACCCGTCTTGACGACCTGGCCGACCTTCACGTTGATGTGCGAGAGGTGGGCGTACTGCGAGTAGACGCCGTTCGCGTGCTTGATCACGATGGCGTTGCCGTAGGCCGGGCCGTCACCGGCGCCGTTGCCGCCGGCCTTGACGACGGTGCCGCCGTGCGCGGCCATGACCTTGGTACCGGTCGGTACGGCGAAGTCCTGACCGCTGTGGGTGGACTGCCACATGCCGCCGGCCTGGGCGAAGCTGGCGGACAGCGTGTACTTCTTCACCGGGTCGATCCAGGAAGCGGCGGAGACGGCCGTCTTGGCGGCGGCGGGCGCTGCAGCAGGGGCGGCGGCGGACGCCACTCCGGTTCCCAGCACGGCCGAGGCGCCCACTGCGGCGACCCCTACGGCCACGCGGGTGCGGAGCAGGGACGTACGGGAAGAACGGAACGTGACGCGCTTGAACATGAAGACCTCATGGGGACGGGGACAGAAGAAACCACCCGGCACGACCTCTGCCGCAGTGGCCATCCCTTGGTAACCCGCAGGCCCACAGACCCCCAAACGTGTGATGTACGACGGAAGCTAGTACTTCAGCACAAAACTTCCTATCTCTTGACAGCTCGCACTTTCCGGACACCTTCGACACCGATCCATGCCGGAGGCGGGAGCGGAGCCCGGGACCCCAGAGGGATTGTCCTTTTTATCCAGATTCGGCGTGCGACTATCCGGCTTAGTAGGGACCAAATCGCCTGTGCGGCTTGTCACCGGCCGCCCGCCTCAAGGGACTTCGGAATGTGACGGCGGCTACTCCCCCACCCCGCACGCCAGTTGTGACCCCGGTCACGATCACCTGCACAGGTCTGTGATGGGCCTCTCATCCGCATCTACCGTCCAGTAACCCGCTGGTTCCCCTCAGGCCACTCCGGTCGATCAGCATGCCCACGACACCCGCAGTGCATGGACGCGAGAGGACCCCACACATGACCCGAGGCACCTGGACGCGCCGCATAGCCATGACCGCCGTGGCGACCGCAGCCGTCACGGCGATGGCCGTCCCGGCCGGCGCCCAGGCCGCGACGGCCACCGGCACCTCCGCCGTCGCCACCGCGTCCACCGCAGCGGCCGCGGAGGACGTGGACTACGCGACCTGGCAGCAGGACTGCCAGGCCGTGATGGACCAGGCCCTGCCGGCGCTGAAGAAGCGCATCGCCGCCGCCAAGACCGGCGAGAAGCAGGCGATCGTCTTCGACATCGACAACACCACCCTGGAGACCGACTTCGGCTTCAGCTACCCCCAGCCGGCCAACAAGCCGGTCCTCGAGGTCGCCAAGTACGCCCAGGAGCACGGCGTCTCGCTGTTCTTCGTCACCGCCCGCCCGGGCATCATCGCCGGGGTGACCGACTACAACCTCAAGTACGTCGGCTACCAGGTCTCCGGCCTCTACGTGCGCGGCTTCCTCGACCTCTTCAAGGACGTCGCCGCCTACAAGACCGCCCAGCGCGTCAACATCGAGAACAAGGGCTACACGATCATCGCGAACATCGGCAACAGCGCCACCGACCTCTCGGGCGGCCACGCCGAGACGACGTACAAGCTGCCCGACTACGACGGCCAGCTGTCGTAACCGCGCGCGAGCATGACGAAGGGGCCGGTGCTGGAAAGCACCGGCCCCTTCTGTTCGGCCCTTGAGGCCGGTCGGCCCGAAAAGGCCCTGAGGCTTACGCCTCCTTGCTCAGGTTCGGCCCGGCACCGCCGGCCGCCTGCTCGATCGGCGGGACGTCGGGCAGCGCCGACTTCTCCTCACCGCGGAAGGTGAAGGTCTGGGTCTCGCCCTCGCCCTCGGTGCCGACGACCACGATGTGACCGGGACGCAGCTCGCCGAAGAGGATCTTCTCCGACAGCGTGTCCTCGATCTCGCGCTGGATCGTGCGACGCAGCGGACGCGCGCCCAGCACCGGGTCGTAGCCCTTCTTGGCCAGCAGCTCCTTGGCGGACTGGGAGAGCTCGATGCCCATGTCCCGGTCCTTCAGGCGCTCGTCCACCTTGCCGATCATCAGGTCGACGATCCGCAGGATGTCCGCCTGGGTCAGCTGCGGGAAGACCACCACGTCGTCGACGCGGTTGAGGAACTCGGGGCGGAAGTGCTGCTTGAGCTCGTCCGACACCTTGTTCTTCATGCGCTCGTAGTTGGTCTTCGAGTCGCCCGAGGCCGCGAAGCCCAGGTTGAAGCCCTTGGAGATGTCCCGGGTGCCGAGGTTGGTCGTCATGATGATGACCGTGTTCTTGAAGTCCACGACCCGGCCCTGGGAGTCGGTCAGGCGACCGTCCTCCAGGATCTGCAGCAGCGAGTTGAAGATGTCCGGGTGGGCCTTCTCGACCTCGTCGAAGAGGACGACGGAGAACGGCTTGCGGCGCACCTTCTCGGTCAGCTGACCGCCCTCTTCGTAGCCCACGTATCCGGGGGGCGAACCGAAGAGACGCGAGACGGTGTGCTTCTCGCTGAACTCCGACATGTCGAGGGAGATCAGCGCGTCCTCGTCACCGAAGAGGAACTCGGCGAGCGCCTTGGACAGCTCGGTCTTACCGACACCGGACGGGCCGGCGAAGATGAACGAGCCACCGGGACGCTTCGGGTCCTTCAGACCGGCACGCGTACGACGGATGGCCTTCGACAGCGCCTTGACGGCGTCGATCTGGCCGATGACGCGCTTGTGGAGCTCGTCCTCCATGCGCAGCAGACGCGAGGACTCCTCCTCGGTCAGCTTGAAGACCGGGATGCCGGTGGCGGTCGCGAGGACCTCGGCGATGAGCTCGCCGTCGACCTCGGCGACGACGTCCATGTCGCCGGCCTTCCACTCCTTCTCCCGCTTGGCCTTGGCGGCCAGGAGCTGCTTCTCCTTGTCGCGGAGGGAGGCGGCCTTCTCGAAGTCCTGCGAGTCGATCGCGGACTCCTTGTCGCGGCGGACGCCGGCGATCTTCTCGTCGAACTCGCGGAGGTCCGGCGGAGCCGTCATCCGACGGATGCGCATCCGGGAACCGGCCTCGTCGATCAGGTCGATCGCCTTGTCCGGCAGGAAGCGGTCCGAGATGTACCGGTCGGCCAGCGTCGCGGCCTGGACCAGCGCCTCGTCCGTGATGGAGACGCGGTGGTGGGCCTCGTACCGGTCACGCAGACCCTTGAGGATCTCGATCGTGTGCGGCAGGGACGGCTCGGCGACCTGGATGGGCTGGAAGCGGCGCTCGAGGGCCGCGTCCTTCTCCAGGTGCTTGCGGTACTCGTCCAGCGTGGTGGCGCCGATGGTCTGCAGCTCACCACGGGCCAGCATCGGCTTCAGGATCGAAGCGGCGTCGATGGCGCCCTCGGCGGCACCCGCACCGACCAGCGTGTGCAGCTCGTCGATGAACAGGATGATGTCGCCGCGGGTGCGGATCTCCTTGAGGACCTTCTTCAGGCGCTCCTCGAAGTCACCGCGGTAGCGGGAGCCGGCGACCAGCGCGCCGAGGTCCAGCGTGTAGAGGTGCTTGTCCTTGAGGGTCTCGGGCACCTCGCCCTTGACGATGGCCTGAGCGAGCCCCTCGACGACGGCGGTCTTGCCGACGCCGGGCTCACCGATCAGGACCGGGTTGTTCTTGGTGCGGCGGGACAGCACCTGCATGACCCGCTCGATCTCCTTCTCGCGCCCGATGACCGGGTCGAGCTTGGACTCACGAGCGGCCTGGGTGAGGTTCCGGCCGAACTGGTCGAGCACCAGGGACGTCGAGGGCGTGCCCTCGGCAGGGCCGCCCGCGGTGGCGGTCTCCTTGCCCTGGTAACCGGAGAGCAGCTGGATGACCTGCTGCCGCACCCGGTTGAGATCTGCGCCCAGCTTGACGAGGACCTGGGCGGCGACGCCCTCGCCCTCGCGGATCAGGCCGAGCAGGATGTGCTCCGTGCCGATGTAGTTGTGACCCAGCTGAAGGGCCTCCCGGAGCGACAGCTCCAGGACCTTCTTGGCACGGGGGGTGAAGGGGATGTGCCCGGACGGGGCCTGCTGCCCCTGCCCGATGATCTCCTCCACCTGCTGGCGGACCGCCTCGAGCGAAATCCCGAGGCTCTCAAGGGCCTTGGCGGCGACACCCTCACCCTCGTGGATCAGGCCCAGGAGGATGTGCTCGGTGCCGATGTAGTTGTGGTTGAGCATCCGGGCTTCTTCCTGAGCCAGGACGACAACCCGCCGCGCGCGGTCGGTGAACCTCTCGAACATCGTTAATCGCTCCTCAGAGCGGTCAGGCAGTGGGGGGAACTTCCCCTCCCTGTCCTTCCGCAGCTTAGTCCCGCAAGCGGGGACCGCTCATTCCAACTGCCGACACCGTCGATGGCCTCCTGACCCCGAACGCCGACATCTGCTCCAACCCGATGGTGCGAGACGATGTTCCCGCAGGCCAGGCAGTTACCCCAGTCGCCAGTACGCCGATGGCGAACGCGAGACGGCCTTTCCTGCGTGTCGCCCCCTCCCACTAGGGATGTCTTACCCGCCGTCACTGACACTCCATGCCGTGCGCACCGGTTCCCTCCGCTACGGGCGAACAACCTTGCGTCTCACGACATCCCCGCGCATGCCTTTTGTCGACACGCTGTGCGGTCGCGAGGCCACCCAGCGTAACTTGCGGGCCTTTTCGGCGGTTGCACTTGGCATGGTTGGCTCAGTCCCCCCGGCTGCCGGCTCGGCCGCCTCTGCGATCCTCACGCTTCCCCTCCCCCGACGGCCGCTCGACCCGGACGATCCGGCGGATCGGGCCGACCTGGTCCGCGGCTGGTACGAGAACGAACTGGGCTGGGCGACGGTGCCCGGGGAGCCGGTACGACTTTTGGTGGGCGAGCGCTTCGACGTCCTGGACGTACCGGTCGAGGCGGGCCTCGCGACGCTCCGGCGGCTCGCGCCGGGCTCTCCGGTGGCCGTACGGGGCGACCGGATGCGGCTGCTGGTGGCGGCGGGCTGCGCGGAGGAGGTGCCCGGGATCCTGCAGTGGCTGGAGTGGGGCGCGCTGCCGCTGGATCTGACGGCGATCGGCGCGGGCGCGCTCATCGAGGCGCCGTCGCCTCCCGCGCGAAACCCGGCCCGGGAGCCGGGCCGCGGTCCCGGGCCGAACCGCCCCGGACCGGTGCAGGGGGCCGCTGTATGGCTGCGGCCCCCCGTGGCAGGGTGCGAGGTCGAGGCCTCGCTGCCGACGATGTCGGCCTTGGGGGGCGGTGGGGGCGCCCCCGATCTCGTGCGACTGGTGGACACGTTGGCGACGCACTGTCATCGTGTCCGGCTGCGGCGCGCGTGCGCTCAGCCGTTGGCCTTCTCGTAGGCCTCGCGAATGGTCGCCGGAACGCGGCCACGGTCATTGACCTCGAAACCGTTCTCCTTGGCCCACGCGCGGATCTGAGCGGTGTCCTGGCTGCCGCCGGAAGCGACTCGGGCCTTTCCACGGCCACCCGAAGCACGGCCGCCGGTACGACGTCCGCCCTTCACGTAGGGCTCGAGAAGTCCACGCAGCTTGTCCGCATTGGTTGTCGTGAGATCGATCTCGTACGTCTTGCCGTCCAGCGCGAACGTCACGGTCTCGTCCGCCTCGCCGCCGTCGAGGTCGTCGACAAGAAGGACCTGAACCTTCTGTGCCACCGGATTTCCTTTCATCGAAAACGTGAGGGGCCGGGGGTCCGCGGCGTCCGCCGTTTAGCCGAGCCCTGTTATATGCAGTACTGCAGTACGTCGGAAAGCAAACCGCTTTTGCTGGGAAAACACAAACCCCCGGCAGAGACCGGCAGGCTGCCCCCGTCCGGAAACGTGCGCGTTTCGGACATAGGGAACCCGGGCAAGGCAGGTCGGTCGGAATGGACGTCGACGATCACAGATGCAGAAGCATCCGGCTGTTGCCCAAGGTGTTCGGTTTCACTCGTTCGAGTCCGAGGAACTCGGCGACGCCCTCGTCATAGGAACGCAGCAGCTCGGCGTAGACATCGGTGTCGACCGGCGTCTCACCGATCTCCACGAAGCCGTGCTTGCCGAAGAAGTCCACTTCGAAGGTCAGGCAGAAAACGCGGCGAACACCGAGCCAGCGTGCGGTGTGGAGCAACTTCTCCAACAACTGGTGACCGACGCCGGCGCCCTTCAGCCCGCGCTTCACCGCGAGAGTCCGGACTTCCGCCAGGTCTTCCCACATCACGTGCAGGGCGCCACAGCCGACCACCTCGGCGTTGTCGTCGCGTTCGGCGACCCAGAACTCCTGGATGTCCTCGTAAAGCGTCACCGTCGCTTTGTCGAGCAGGATGCCGCCGCGGACGTAGGCGTCAAGGAGACGGCGCACGGCGGGGACATCGCCGGTCCGGGCCCGCCGGACGGTGATGGCTTTAGCGGTGACTTCGGGGTTCTCGGGGTTCTCGGCGGAGGGACTCTCTGCGGACATGTGCGGACGCTATCGCCCGCCGCCCTCCGTTGCCGAGGCGGGGTTCTCCGCGCCACTGCCGCTACTGCCGGTACTCCCCGCACTCTCCGCACTCCCCTGAGTTGCGGGTTCGACAGTTTCCGGACCTTGGACGATGCGTACGGCGTCGCGCAGCGCGAGTCGCTGTTCCTCGCTCATCATCCCGAAGAAGGCGACGAGAGCGGCTGCGGGGTTGTCGCTCTGCGCCCAGGCGTCGTTCATCAGGGCGGCGGCGTAGGCGGCCCTGGTGGAGACCGCCTCATATCGATAGGCCCGGCCTTCGGCTTCACGACGCACCCAGCCCTTCTGATGGAGATTGTCCAAAACGGTCATCACCGTGGTGTACGCGATGGACCGTTCCTGCTGAAGGTCTTCCAGGACTTCTCGAACGGTGACCGGGCGGTTCCACTTCCACACCCGCGTCATGACCGAGTCTTCGAGTTCTCCCAATGGGCGAGGCACAGCTCAGAACAATAGTGGGAGATCTCGCCAATCGCGTGCCGGACGTGCACCTTCATTGGCAAACAGGAACAAAAAGGGCGTACGGCTTCGAAAGAAGCCGTACGCCCGGGCAGGCGGCGGAAGCGTCGCGGGTCGGTCAGGCGTCGGGGCCCGCGGAGGCCTGGCGGGCGCCGTCCACGCGCGCGAGTGCGGCGTCCACGGCCGCGTCCTCCTTGGCCTTGTTGGACCCGCCCTGGGTCTTCACGATCACCCTGATCACAGCGACGAAGAACACGGCCATGACGACGGGAGGCACGAGCGCGGAGACATAGTCCATGGATCCAGAGTAGCCAGGGAGGAACGGGACATCGGGGCGGGGTGCGCCCGGGTCAGCCGGCGGCGAGCCGCCGCTGCTCCGGGTCGGCGGGCGGCGGGGTCGGTTTGCGGCGCGGGAAGACCTCGCCCGGGGTGGGGACGGGCCGCCGGGCGGGTTCGGGTGCGGAGGGCTTGGTGGGGACGGGGCCGGGAGCGGGCGCGGCCGGCTTCTCGGCGGGCTTCTTCCGCGGCTGCTCGCCCGGCCGCTCGCCCGGATCCGCGGCGGCGACCGAGAGCCGGGCGCAGCTGTCGGCGGAGAGGCCCCCGGGAAGGGCCAGGAGCCGCGTACGGGACGCCGGGACCGTCGGGGTGACCGGAACGGCCCTACGGGCCGTACGACGGGCCAGACGGGCGCGTACGTCGTGTTCGGCGAGCACCTGGCAGCGGCTCAGCAGGGCGGCGGCCGTCGGGTTGCCGCGCAGGGCGCGCAGCGCGGCGAGGTCGTCGGGGTCGGGCCGGTAGCCGGTGGCCAGCACCTCCTCCAGGAGGGTGAGGTAGCCGGCGGCGGTGCCGGGGAGGGCTGCGCGGTACCGGGCGAGGTCGGCCACCAGGAAGGCCCGCAGCCGGGCGGCCTCACCCATCGCCTCGTCGAGGGACTCGGCGAGGCGATGGCAGTCCTGGACGTCCTCGGCGGAGACGGGGCCGGGGTGGAGGGCGAGGGCGAGGGCGCGGCGGAGCACACGCAGCTCCTCCGCACCGAACGCCATGCCGCCGCGGGATCCGTAGGGCGTGGGCATGCCGCGACGATACGCGCTAATCAGACAAATTCGACACAGAGTGTGGGTGTGGCGCGCCCGGATCCGCCCTGGTGGCCCCGTCGATGGTCTGCCCCCCGCCCGCTTCCGTCCGCCCCGTCCGCTCCCGTTCGCTTCAGGGTTTCCGCGTCACATGCGCGACACGTTCCGCTCGTACACCAGGCGCAGCCCGATCAGCGTCAGCCAGGGCTCGTGCTCGTCGATCACCGAGGACTCGCCGAGCACCGTCGGCGCCAGTCCGCCCGTGGCGATCACCGTCACGTCCTCCGGGTCGTCCGCGAGTTCGCGGGCCATCCGGGTGACCACGCCGTCGACCTGGCCTGCGAAGCCGTAGACGATCCCGGACTGCATCGCCTCGACGGTGTTCTTGCCGATCACGCTCCGCGGCCGGGCCAGTTCGATCTTGCGCAGCTGTGCGGCCTTGACGCCCAGGGCCTCGACCGAGATCTCGATGCCCGGGGCGATGACCCCGCCGACGTACTCCCCGCGCGCGCTGACCGCGTCGAACGTCGTCGCCGTGCCGAAGTCGACGACGATCGCCGGGCCGCCGTAGAGCTCGTTCGCCGCGACCGCGTTGATGATGCGGTCGGCGCCGACCTCCTTGGGGTTGTCGAACAGGATCGGCACGCCCGTCTTCACGCCGGGTTCGACGAGCACGGCGGGCACGTCGCCGTAGTAGCGCCGTGTCACCTCGCGCAGCTCGTGCAGTACGGAGGGCACGGTCGCGCAGATCGCGATCCCGTCGATGCCGTCGCCCAGTTCGTCCCCGAGCAGCGGGTGCATGCCCATGAGGCCCTGCAGCAGCACGGCCAGTTCGTCCGCGGTGCGGCGGGCGTCGGTGGAGATCCGCCAGTGCTCGACGATGTCCTCACCGTCGAACAGGCCGAGCACGGTGTGCGTGTTGCCCACGTCGATCGTCAGCAGCATGGCCGGTCCCCGTTCCCTACTCAGCCGCTCGCAGATCCAGACCGATGTCCAGGATCGGCGAGGAGTGGGTCAGGGCCCCCACGGCGAGGAAGTCGACGCCGGTGTCGGCGTACGCCTTGGCGTTCTCCAGCGTGAGCCGGCCCGACGCCTCCAGCAGGGCGCGTCCGCCGACGACGCCGACGGCCTCGGCGCACTCCCCGGGCGTGAAGTTGTCCAGCAGGATCAGGTCGGCGCCCGCGTCGACGACCTCGCGCAGCTGGTGCAGGGTGTCGACCTCGACCTCGATCGGCACTTCCGGGAAGGCCTCCCGGACGGCCTCGAAGGCGCGGGTGACGCCGCCTGCGGCGACCACGTGGTTGTCCTTGACGAGGGCCGCGTCGGACAGCGACATCCGGTGGTTGACGCCTCCGCCGCAGCGGACGGCGAACTTCTCCAGGGAGCGCAGTCCCGGCGTCGTCTTGCGTGTGTCACGCACGCGTGCGTTCGTGCCCTCCAGGACGTCCGCCCACGCGCGTGTGGCGGTGGCGATGCCGGACAGGCGGCACATCAGGTTGAGCGCACTGCGCTCGGCGGTGAGGAGGTCACGCGTGCGCGTGGTGACCGACAGCAGCTTCTGTCCGGCCTCCACGCGGTCGCCGTCCTCCACGTGCCGCTCGACCTCGAACTCGTCCGTGCAGACGACCGAGACGACCGCCTCGGCGATCCTGAGGCCCGCGACCACGCCCGCCTCGCGCGCGGTGAAGTCGGCGGTGGCGACCGCTTCCTCGGGGATGGTCGCGACCGTCGTCACGTCGACACCGTGGTCCAGGTCCTCCTGGATGGCGACGTTGGCGATGTCCTCGACCTCGACGGGGTCGAGGCCGGCGTCGGTCAGGAGCTGGGCGAGCGCGGGGTCGAGCCCGCACTCCAGGTACTCCGCGTCGGTGAAGTCCGCGTCTGCGTCGGCGCCACAGGCACAGCCGTCGCCGCAGCCGCCGCTCTGGGCGAGGGGAAGGTCGGGGGTGCTCACGTCTGTCACTGCTCCTGGTGGTGCTGCCGGGTAGGGGGGAAGTCTGCGGTATCGGTGGTGTGTACGGCGAGCGTGCGGTCCGGATTCAGCCTGACGACGATGTGGCGGCGCCAGTTCGCGTCGTCGCGGTCGCCGTGGTCCTCGCGCCAGTGGCAGCCGCGGGTCTCCTCGCGCTGCCGGGCGGCGGCGACCAGGACGCGCGCGACGCACAGGAGGTTGGTGGTCTCCCAGGTGTCGACGCCGGGCTCGGCCGTCTTGCCGTTCTCGTCGAGGGCGCCGCGGGCCTCGGTGTGCAGTCGTTGCAGCTGGTCGGCGGCCTTCTCCAGGGACTCGGCGGAGCGCAGGACGCCCGCGCCCTCCGTCATCACCCGCTGGATGGCGAAGCGGGCCTCGGGGGCGAGGAGCGGGTGCGCGGGGCGCTCGGGGTGCTCGACGGGCGCGGGCACACGCGCGTGGAGCCGGTCGTCCGCCCGGCTCGCGGCGATGTCGGCGACGATGCGCTCGGCGTAGACGAGGCCTTCCAGGAGCGAGTTCGACGCGAGCCGGTTCGCGCCGTGCACGCCGGTGCAGGCGACCTCCCCGCACGCGTACAGCCCTGGCACGGTCGTACGGCCGCGGGAGTCGGTGCGCACGCCTCCGGAGGCGTAGTGGGCGGCCGGGGCGACCGGGACGGGCTCGGTGACCGGGTCGATGCCGTGGACGCGGCAGGCGGCGAGGATCGTCGGGAAGCGGTGCTCCCACATGTGGGCGCCGAAGTGCCGGGCGTCGAGGAACATGTGCTCGGCGTCCTGCTCCTGCATGCGGCGCATGATGCCCTTGGCGACGATGTCCCGGGGCGCGAGCTCGGCCAGCTCGTGCTGCCCCACCATGAAGCGCACGCCGTCCGCGTCGACCAGGTGGGCGCCCTCGCCGCGCACGGCCTCGGAGACGAGGGGCTGCTGGCCCTCGGCGTCCGCGCCGAGGAACAGCACGGTCGGGTGGAACTGGACGAACTCCAGGTCGGAGACCTCCGCGCCGGCGCGCAGGGCGAGCGCCACGCCGTCGCCGGTGGACACGGACGGGTTGGTGGTGGCGGAGAACACCTGGCCCATGCCGCCGGTCGCAAGGACGACCGCGGGGGCGTGCACGGCGCCGACGCCGTCGTGCTGGCCCTCGCCCATGACGTGCAGGGTGACGCCGGCGGTGCGGCCGTCGGCGTCCGTGAGGAGGTCCAGGACGAGCGCGTTCTCGATCGTGCGCAGTCCACGCGCGCGTACCGCCTCGACGAGCGCCCGGGAGATCTCCGCGCCGGTCGCGTCGCCGCCCGCGTGCGCGATCCGGCGGCGGTGGTGGCCGCCCTCGCGGGTGAGCTCCAGGCCGCCTTCCTCGGACTCGTCGAAGTGCGCGCCGGTCGCGATCAGCCGGCGCACGGCGTCGGGTCCCTCGGTGACGAGGATCCGTACCGCGTCCTCGTCGCACAGGCCCGCGCCCGCCACCAGCGTGTCGTCCAGGTGCTGTTCGGGTGTGTCGCCCTCGCCCAGGGCCGCGGCTATGCCGCCCTGCGCCCAGCGGGTGGAGCCGTCGTCGAGGCGGGCCTTGGTGACGACGACGGTCTTCAGGCCGGCGGCCTCGCAGCGCAGGGCCGCGGTCAGGCCGGCGACGCCGGAGCCGACGACCACCACGTCCGCGGCGATGCTCCACCCGGGCGCGGGCGCGTGCAGTCGTATGCCTGTGCTGGTCACGAGGCGGCTCCGAAGGTGAGGGGGAGGTTGTCGATCAGCCGGGTCGTCCCGACCCGGGCGGCGACGGCGAGGACGGCCTCGCCGGTGAAGTCGTCGTCGATCTCGGTGAAGTCGGAGGGGTCGACGAGGGCGAGGTAGTCCAGCTCCAGCGGCGGGTCGTGGCGGACGGCCTCGTCGAGGACCAGGCGGGCGGCCGCGCGGACGGCGGCGGGGTTGCCGGGGGCGGCCTTGGCGACGGCGTGCGCGTCGGCGGCGGCGCGGGACTCTCCTATGGCGCTGAGCGCCTCGGCACGCGCGTGCGTCGCGGGCACCTCACGCGCGCGTGCCCGCAGCGCCTCCTGCGCGGCGTGCCGGTCGCGGCCCGCGAACAGCGCCTGGGAGAGCGCCAGCGCGGTGTGCCGCTCCCGGGCGGACAGAAAGCGGTTGCGGCTGGACAGGGCCAGGCCGTCCTCCTCGCGCACCGTCGGGACGGCGACGATCTCCACGCCGAAGTTCAGGTCGCGGGTCATACGGCGGATCAGGGCGAGCTGCTGGGCATCCTTCTGCCCGAACAGGGCCGTGTCGGGCCGGGTGAGGTGCAGCAGCTTGGCGACGACGGTGAGCATGCCGTCGAAGTGCCCCGGACGGGAGCTGCCCTCCAGACGGCCTCCCATGGGGCCCGCGGTGATGCGGACCTGGGGCTCGCCGCCCGGGTAGACCTCGTCCACGGACGGGGCGAACACGACGTCCGCGCCGGCCTGCTCGGCGATCTTGAGGTCCGCGTCCAGGGTGCGCGGGTAGCGGTCGAGGTCCTCGCCCTGGCCGAACTGCAGCGGGTTGACGAAGACCGTGACGACGACCTCGCCGTCCGGCCCGGCGAGCTCGCGGGCGGTGCGGACGAGCGTGGCGTGCCCCTCGTGGAGGGCGCCCATCGTCATCACGACAGTCCGGCGGCCGCCACGCGTGCGTGCGTGGAGTTCGTCGGCGGTGCGCAGCAGAGCAGTGGTCATCCGGCATCTCCTTCGGTGCCGTGGGTGCCGGGGCCGGGCGTACCGGGGGCGCCAGGGGTGCCGTGGGCCTCCTCGGCGAGTACCCCGAGGAGGTCCTCGGCGAGTTCGGGCTTCAGGAGTCCGTGGGCGAGCGCTCGGTCGGCGGTCGCGCGGGCCATCGCCAGGTAGCCGGCGACGGCCTGTGGGGCGTGCTCGCGCAGCTGTGCGACGTGCGCGGCGACCGTGCCCGCGTCCCCGCGCGCGACGGGGCCGGTGAGCGCGCCGTCCCCGGAGCGCAGCGCGTTGTCGAGGGCGGCGCCGAGCAGCGGGCCGAGCATCCGGTCGGGGGCCTCGACGCCGGCCGCGCGGAGCAGCTCCATGGACTGGGCGACCAGCGTGACCAGGTGGTTGGCGCCCAGGGCGAGGGCCGCGTGGTAGAGCGGGCGGCTCTCCTCGGCGATCCACTCCGGCTCGCCGCCCATCTCGATCACGAGGGCCTCCGCGGCCAGCCGCAGCTCGTCGGGCGCGGTGACGCCGAAGGCGCAGCCCGCCAGCCGCTGGACGTCCACGGGCGTGCCCGTGAAGGTCATCGCCGGGTGCAGGGCCAGCGGCAGCGCGCCCGCGCGCAGGGCGGGGTCCAGGACCTTCGCGCCGTACCGCCCGGAGGTGTGCACGAGCAGCTGCCCCGGTCGTACCGCGCCGGTCTCGGCGAGGCCCTCGACGAGTCCGGGCAGGCTGTCGTCGGGGACGGTCAACAGCACCAGGTCGGCGCGCCGGAGGACCTCGGCGGGCGGGAGGAGGGGCACGTCGGGCAGCAGCAGCGCGGCGCGTCGCCTGGAGGCGTCGGAGACGCCGGAGACGGCGACCGGGCGGTGCCCGGCGAGTTGGAGGGACGCGGCCAGGGCCGGCCCGACCCGGCCGGCGCCGACGACGCCGACGGCGAGCCGCGCGGGGCGGTCCCTGGGGTCTGGCTGTTGGGCTGTACTCACGCGACGACGGCCTTCCGTTCCAGTCCGCTCCGGGTACCGGACGATTTCTCGTCATGTTAACGCGATTGGTTCGAGGGGAGTCCGGTCGTCCACAGGCTGTGGGCTTTCCCACCCGCTCCTCGGAGGCCGCCCGGATGCCAGAAATACGCATGCCTGTGCGAACCGCCGCACGGCATCATCCGGAGCATGACGAACACGGCGGAGCAGGGCGAGGAGAAGTCGGCGCAGCAGCGCCTGCGGGAGCGGCGGGCGGTCGCCTTCCGGAAGGCGGAACGCGTGCTCGCGCGCGGGGGGTTCCGGGGCACGCTGCGTGACAGGCTCACGCTGCTGCAGGAGGCTGCGCCTCAGGTCTACGACCTGGACGAACCCACCGACATCTACGGCGACGGGGTCGTGGAGGCCCTGGAGAAGCGGGTCGCCGAGCTGCTGGGAACGGAGGCCTGCGCGTTCTTCCCCACCGGCACGATGGCCCAACAGGTCGCCCTGCGCTGCTGGGCGGGCCGCACCGGGAACCCCACGGTCGCGCTGCACGCGCTGAGCCACCCCGAGGTGTGGGAGCGGGGCGCGTTCACCACCGTCAGCGAGCTGCGCACGGTCCAGGTGACGCGCGAGCCCCGGCTGCCCACGGCGGAGGAGGTGCGCGCCTTGGAGGAGCCCTTCGGGGCACTGATGCTGGAGCTGCCCCTGAGGGACGCCGGTTTCGTGCTCCCCTCCTGGGAGGAGCTGACCGAGGTCGTGGAGGCGGCACGCGAGCGCGATGCGGTCGTGCACTTCGACGGCGCGCGCCTGTGGGAGACGACCCACCACTTCGGCCGCCCCCTACGGGACATAGCGGGTCTGGCGGACAGCGTCTACGTCTCGTTCTACAAGTCCCTCGACGGCTTCGGCGGCGCGGCGCTGGCCGGTCCGAGGACGCTGGTGGAGGAGGCGAAGACCTGGCGGCACCGCTACGGCGGCATGATCTTCCAGCAGTTCCCCACCGCGCTGTCGGCACTCGTCGGGCTGGAGCGGGAACTGCCCCGGCTGCCGGAGTACGTGGCCCACGCGCGCGTGGTGGCAGCCGCGTTGCGCGAGGGGTTCGCCGAGGCGGACGTCCCGTGGGCGCGCGTGCACCCTGAAGTGCCGCACACGCACGAGTTCCAGGTCTGGCTGCCGTACAAGGCGGACGTGCTCGCCGAGGCGGCGGCGCTCCAGGCCGAGGAGACGGGCACGATGCTGTTCGCCGCCGCCTGGGCCCGCGGCGGGCCCGGACTGTCCCTCACCGAGGTCACCGTCCGTGCCGCCGGCCTGACGTGGACGGCGGACGACGTGAAGGCGGCGGTCGCAGACTTCGCGACCCGGCTGGCCCGGGTGACCGAGGCGACCGCGGCTGCCGAGGCTTCCGAAGCCGCAGAGGGGCCCGCAGGGGCGGAAGGTACGGAAGAGGTGGAAGGTGCGGAAGAGGCAGAGGGGGTCAGCAGGTAGGGCGTGGGCGCAGGTGCAGCCGACGGGCCAGGGCCCGCCGCAGCCGACCGTGGGCGGGGCGGCCCGCGACGACCGCGCGGAACTGCTGGTAGTCGCGCAGTTCACGCATCACCTGCCAATCGTGGGCGCCCGGCGCGGGAACGACGGGCTCGCCGTGCTGCCGGGCGCGGTAGGCGTCGAGGGCGTACTGCTGGGTGATGCTCATGGCCGATCCCTCTCGGAACGAACGTGATCAGGGCGTAGCAGGAGGTGAAGGGGCTCCGCGGCTGCCCCGGCCTCTCCAGGCTGCGCCCGACGGCCGCCCCGCGTCGCGTCGATTGACGGCGACCGTCAATCGGGAATCGCGTTGTCAGTGGCGGGGTGCACCATGAGGACATGAGCCTGAGCATCGACATCGCGGGGCTGCGGCCGGAGCGGGTCGCCGTCGTGCCCTCGCCCCTGGCCGAGCTCGGCACGGCGTTGCACGCGCTGGCCGAGCCGGGGCACCATCCCGGCCTCCAGGGCTGGGTCACCGGCGTCACCGCTCGGCTCGACCCCCATCTGGCCGACCGGATGTGCGAGGCCGACTTCCTGTGGCGGACGACGTTCTCGGACGTCTTCCTGCCCTACGCGGGCATCCCGGGCCGAGACACGCTCCCCGGGGCCACGCTCGCCGAGGATCTCGACCTCATCGACAAGCTGACGGACGAGCAGTTCGTCGACCTGTCCCTGGAGTTCACCTGCTCCTCCGGGTACGAACTGCCGAGCAATCACGTCCTCGCCGACCCGGAACTGCGCCGCCGCGCCTTCGAACTGGCCGCCGCGCGCGGGCCGCGCCAGGTGCGGTTCACCCAACGGCTGCTCGACGACCCGCCACGCGTGCGTGCCTGGCTCAGGCAGTTCCTGGAGGACTGCGACGAGGCGTTCTTCGCCGATGTCTGGGCCCGGGTCCGCATCCCGCTCGCCGCCGACGCCCGTCACAAGACGGACCTGCTGCGCCACAAAGGGCTGGCGGAGACGCTCGCCGCGGTGTCCCCGGCCGTCACGCTCGACGAGGCCGGGGCTCGCATCACCGTCGACAAGCTGGTCCAGGCCCGCACCACCACCGGGGACGGCGGCCTGCTGCTCGTGCCGACGAGCCTCGGCTGGCCGCACCTGATGGTGCTGTACCGGTACGGCTGGCAGCCCGTGCTGCACTACCCGGTCGCCTCACCGGAGCTGGCCTCGCCGCCCTCGGTGGAGCAGTTGACGCTACGGATGACCGCGCTGTCCCATCCCGTCCGGATGCGGATCTGCCGCCTGCTGGCCCGCAGCGCGTACACGACGACCGAACTGGCCCAGGCCCAGGGCGTGACGGCCCCCGAGATATCCCGGCACCTCGCCGTCCTGAAGAAAGCGGGCCTGCTCACCACCCGCCGGCGCGGCCGGTACGTGCTGCACCAGCTCGACGTGACGGTGGTGGCCCGGCTGGGCAGCGACTTCCTGGAAGGGATACTCCGCTAGGCGCTGTGGGGCCTGTGGGGCCTGTAGCCCGTAGTGCCTGTGGGGCCTGTAGTGCCTGTAGTCGCTGTAGGCCCGGTGAGCCGGCAGGAGCTCCACGGGGTCAGTCGAAGCGGATGTGCTTCAGGCCGACCCCGGCCTGCCGCAGCCTCGTCCGCAGCGCGCCCTCGGTGTTGGGCCTGAGGGTCAGCCCGGCGAGGACGGCGATGCGGTCGGCCGTCTTCGGCACGGTCGAGTGGTCCGTCCACAGGTGCTCGGCGAACTCCGGCTCGCTCAACCGTTCGAGGCAGTGGTCGAGCTTCTGGACGGCCCAGCTCTCCCGGCGCAGCCCCGCGCTCTTTCCGGCCATGAACCCCAGGAGGTGCCCCAGGCCCCGCTCACGCAGCCGCCTCAGAACCGTCTCGCGTTCGGCGAGGAGCGTGAAGTGGTGTACGTCGTGGCCGAGTTCGCGCAGCCGGCCGACGGTCTCCCCGAAGTACCCGGGATCGGTCACGGTCATGGGCACGATGACCACGCCGTCGCGTCGGTCGAGCGCCAGGTCGAGGACCTCGACGACACCCTGTCGCCAGGAGGTCAGGTCCTGGAAGTCCCCCCGAAGGTCGGGCGGCAGCATGCGGCGCAGGCCGAAGCCGGCGTGCTCGGGGTCGCAGACGACACTGCCGGGCAGACGGCGCTGTATCTCGTGTGCGGTCTGTGTCTTGCCGCCCCCGAAAGGGCCGTTGATCCACAGGAGCATGCGCAGACCCTAGTGGAGCGGCCGCCGTCCAGCAGCCGCCGGTCGGTGGCCGCCGGTCGGTGTGCGGCGGTCGGTGTGCGGCAGTCGGTGTGCGGCAGTCGGTGTGCGGCGGTCGGTGTGCGGCGGTCGGTGTGCGCCGATCAGTGGCCGCCTGCCCGCACGAGCCCCGTCTCGTACGCCAGGACCACCACCTGGACGCGGTCGCGCAGCCCCAGCTTGGTCAGGATGCGGCCCACGTGGGTCTTGACGGTCGCCTCGGACAGCACCAGCCGGGCCGCGATCTCCCCGTTGGACAGCCCCTGGGCGACCAGCACCATGACCTCGCGTTCCCGCTCCGTGAGCCGCTCCAGCTCCTTGTGCTGGGCCTCCTTGCCGGTGGCGGGCAGCATCGGCGCGAACCGGTCGAGGAGCCGACGGGTGGTGGACGGGGCGACCACCGCGTCACCGCTGTGCACGGAGCGGATGGCGGCGAGGAGCTCGCCCGGCGGGACGTCCTTCAGCATGAAGCCGGAGGCTCCCGCCTTCAGCCCGGAGAACGCGTATTCGTCCAGGTCGAAGGTGGTCAGGATCAGCACCTTCGGCGCGTCGGGCTCCGCGCAGATGCGCCGGGTGGCCTCCACACCGTCCAGCTTCGGCATACGGACGTCCATCAGCACGACGTCGACCTCCGTGGAACGCACCACCTGAAGGGCCTCGACACCGTCGCCCGCCTCTGCCACGACCTCCATGTCCGGCTGGGCGGCGAGCACCATCCGGAACCCGGTGCGCAGCAGCACCTGGTCGTCGACGAGCATCACGCGGATCGCCATCGAGTCCTCTTCCGTTTCTTCTGTTTCCGTCAGGTGGTTCAGGAGATTCAGGTGGTTCAAGTCGTTCAAGTCGTTCAAGTGGTTGTTTCGAGTGGTTGTTCGGGTGGTTCTTGGGGGCGTGACAGGTGTCAACAGGGGGCGTGCATCGGTGTCAGTGCGCGGGTTTGAGCGGGAGCAGGGCGCTGATGCGGAATCCTCCGCCGGGTCGCGGGCCCGCGTCCAGGGTTCCGCCCACCATGCCGACCCGCTCGCGCATGCCGATCAGCCCGTGGCCCGCGCCGTCGGCGCCGCCCTCCTCGTACAGCTCGTGCGGGGCGCCCTTGCCGTCGTCCTCGACGAGCAGGCCGAGACCGTCGTCGAAGTAGACCAGGCGCACGCTCGCGCCCGCGTTCGGTCCGCCGTGCTTGCGCGTGTTCGTCAGCGCCTCCTGCACGATGCGGTACGCCGTCAGCTCGACACCGCTGGGCAGCGGCCGCGCAGTGCCCTCGACCTTGAAGTCCACCGGCAGGCCCGAGCCGCGGCACTGCTCGACGAGGTCCTCGATCTGCTCGACATCCGGCTGCGGCACGTACTCGCCGCCCTCCTGATGCTCACCGGTGCGCAGCACGCCCAGCAGCCGGCGCATCTCGGCGAGCGCCTGGCGCCCGGTGGAGGAGATCGTCTCCAGGGCCTTCTTCGCCTGGTCGGGCGCGGCATCGAGGACATAGGCGGCGCCGTCGGCCTGCACCACCATCACCGACACGTTGTGCGCGACGACGTCGTGCAGCTCGCGCGCGATGCGGGCCCGCTCGGCGGCCACCGCGACCTTCGCCTGCGCCTCGCGCTCCTTCTCCAGGCGGGCCGCCCGCTCCTCCAGCTGCGCGAAGTACGCGCGGCGGGTGCGAATGGAGTCACCCAGCACCCAGGCGAGGGCGAACGGCACCGTCTGGAAGACGATGACCGCGACCTGGCCCGGCACGCTGGCGTTCTCGTGCGGCCAGCGCAGCTGCGCCAGGGTGGCCGCGCCCAGGGCCATGACCAGTGCGAGCCGGGAGGCCCAGCGGGCACCGGTCGCGGCGACGGTGTAGACGATCACCAGCAGGGCGAAGTCGGCCGCCGTGACGCCGACGTTCAGCACCAGCTGAGCCAGTCCGAGCGCGGCGGCGAGCACGAGCATCTGCTCGGGCATACGTCGACGCAATGCGATGACCAGGCACAACAGGAACACCACCGGCACCAGCAGCGCCATGGAGTCGGTGCCGCCGCGGTCCTGACCGGCGGTTCCGGCAGCCGCGGAGATCCCGAACAGGACGAGGGCCCAGAAGCCGTCCACCCCTGTCGGGTGTCTGCGGAGGAAGTCATAGAGGCGCTGCACGTAACCCAGCGTAGGGAAGCCGGATGCGTGCACGGGTCAACCGGAGGACCGATCCGGTTCGGGCGCGTGTACTCCGCAAGGTGGATGCCGTGATCACCTGTACGCCTAGTCTGGCCGGGTGGTGGACGAGATGACCGGCTCGGGCGAATGGCGCGGTTGGCGAGCGGCGACGCAGTCCGCGCTGTACGGGACGGGCGGCACGGCAGGCGCAGTCGGCACGGCCGGCACAGGGGCCACGGCTGGCACAGGGGCCACGGCTGGCACAGGGGGCACGGCTGGCACAGGAGCCACGGCTGGCACAGGAGCCACGGCTGGCACAGGGGGCGCAGGCGACACGGCCGGCACAGGCGGCACAGGCGGCTTCTACCGGCAGGCCGAGGGCCCGGCCGGCCACTTCCGTACGTCCGTGCACGCCTCGCCGCTGTTCGCCGCGGCCGTGGCCCGGCTGCTGTGCCGGGTCGACGAGGCTCTGGGCCGGCCCGCGTCGCTCGACTTCGTCGACATGGCCGCCGGCCGGGGCGAACTGGTCACCGCGGTCCTGGCCGCGCTCCCCGCCGACGTGGCCGCACGCACACGCGCGTGCGCCGTCGAGATCGCCGACCGCCCCGAGGGACTCGCTCACCGGATCGAGTGGCTGCCCGAGCCTCCCCGAGAGATCACCGGGCTGCTGTTCGCCAACGAGTGGCTCGACAACGTCCCCGTCGAGGTCGCGGAGGTCGACTCCACGGGAGTGGCTCGGCTGCTGCTCGTCCGCGACGACGGGGCCGAGCGGCCCGGGGAGCCGGTGTCGGGCGCAGAGGCACAGTGGCTCGCGCGGTGGTGGCCGCTGGCGGACGAGGAGGGGCTGCGGGCGGAGATCGGACTCCCCCGGGACACCGCGTGGGCGTCCGCCGTGGCGTGCGTCGTACGGGGGCTCGCGGTCGCGGTGGACTACGCGCACTCGGCGGACGCGCGCCCCCCGTTCGGAACGCTCACCGGCTTCCGGGAGGGGCGCGAGACGGCGCCCGTGCCGGACGGGACCTGCGACATCACGGCCCACGTCGCGCTGGACGCGTGCGCGGAGGCGGGCGAGACGGCGGCGGGCCAGACGGCGGCAGGCGAGACGGCGGCGGGCGAGCCGGGCCTGCCCGCGCGCCTGCTCACCCAGCGCGCCGCCCTGCGCGCCCTGGGCATCGCGGGCGCACGCCCCCCGCTCGCGCTCGCCTCCACGGACCCCGCCGGTTATGTACGCGCCCTCGCGAGCGCCGGGGAGGCCGCCGAGCTCACCGCGGCGGGCGGACTGGGCGACTTCGGCTGGCTGCTCCAGCCGGTGGGAATCGCGGACCCGCTCGCCGACGCCGACCCGTGACGCCTACTTGTCGATGTCCCCCACCACGAAGAACATCGAGCCCAGGATCGCCACCATGTCCGCGACGAGCGTGCCCGGCAGCAGTTCGGTGAGCGCCTGGATGTTGTTGTACGACGCCGAGCGCAGCTTGAGCCGGTACGGCGTCTTCTCGCCCTTGCTGACGAGGTAGTAGCCGTTGATGCCGAGCGGGTTCTCGGTCCACGCGTACGTGTGCCCCTCGGGCGCCTTGAGGACCTTCGGGAGCCGCTGGTTGATCGGGCCGGGCGGCAGGTCCACGAGGCGGTCCAGGCAGGCGTCCGCGAGGTCGAGCGCGTTGTGCGTCTGCTCCAGGAGGCACTCGAAGCGGGCGAGGCAGTCGCCCTCGGTCCGGGTCACCACCTTCAGGGTGTCCTGCAGCTCCCCGTACGCCAGATAGGGCTCGTCCCGGCGCAGGTCGAAGTCGACGCCCGAGCCGCGCGCGATCGGCCCGCTCACGCCGTACGCGTGGACGTGCTCCGGCGCGAGGGTGCCCACGTCCCGCGTGCGGCCCCGGAAGATCTCGTTGCCGAGCACGAGGTCGTCGAAGACGTCCATGCGGGAGCGCACGGCGGCGACGGCTGCACGCGCACGCGTGGACCAACCGGCCGGCAGGTCCTCCTTGAGGCCGCCGACGCGGTTGAACATGTAGTGCATGCGCCCGCCGGAGACCTCCTCCATGACGTTCTGGAGCACCTCGCGCTCACGGAAGGCGTAGAAGACCGGCGTGATGCCGCCCAGCTCCAGGGGGTAGGACCCCAGGAACATCAGGTGGTTGAGCACCCGGTTCAGCTCGGCCAGCAGCGTGCGGGTCCACACCGCGCGCGGGGGGACCTCCATGCCGAGCATCCGCTCCACCGCGAGGACCACGCCCAGCTCGTTGGAGAACGCCGACAGCCAGTCGTGACGGTTGGCCAGCATGACGATCTGGCGGTAGTCGCGCGCCTCGAACAACTTCTCCGCGCCGCGGTGCATATAGCCGATCACCGGCTCCGCGTGCCGGATGCGCTCGCCGTCCAGGACGAGCCGCAGCCGCAGCACACCGTGCGTGGAGGGATGCTGGGGGCCGATGTTGAGCACCATGTCGGTGCTCTCCGCGGCACCGCCGATCCCGACCGTGGTCTCCGTCATAGGAGTCATGGGCAACAGTCTCTCCTACGTACGCTGGCCGTATGGAAACGGGGAGCCCGGCGGGCGCGGAGACGGCAGGGGCCGAACCGGTGTGGACGGGGCTGCCGGCAGGACTGCTGCGGATGCGGCGACTGTTGCTGGTGGTGTGGCTGGGGCTGGCGGCCGTCGGCACCGGGCTGCTGCTCGGCCTGCTGGTCGGCCCCGCGTGGGCCGCGTTCGCGGTGCTGCCGCTGGCCGGCGTCGGCTGGGGCTGGGTGCTGCTCGGCCGCAACTGGCACTCCTGGCGGTACGCCGAGCGCGCCGACGACCTGCTGATCAGCCGGGGCGTGCTGTGGCGCCAGGAGACCGTCGTGCCGTACGGGCGCATGCAGCTCGTCGAGGTCGCCTCCGGTCCCGTGGAGCGCCACTTCGGGCTGGCGAGCGTCCAGCTGCACACCGCGGCCGCCGCGACCGACGCGACCATCCCGGGCCTCGACCCGGCCGAGGCGGAACGGCTGCGCGACCGGCTCACCGAACTCGGCGAGGCCCGATCGGCGGGGCTGTGACCACGCCGGGCGTCGAGGACGGCGTACCGGACGTGCCGGAGGCACCTGAGGTCGGGCCCGAGACGCCCGCCGTCCGTCCGCAGCGGCTGGTCGCCGAGCGTCGGCTGCACCCCGTGACGCCGTTCCGGCGGGCGTGGGCGCCCATCGCGGTCCTCGTCGGGTGGGCCGTCCACGACCCGAACCAGGCGCAGGAACAGCTGACCCGGCTGACCACGACCACCCTGCTGATCGCGCTCGCCGTCGTCGTCCCCGCGGCCTCCCTCTACGGCTTCCTGACCTGGTGGTTCACCCACTTCGCGGTGACGGACAGCGAGCTGCGCATCCGGACCGGCCTGCTGTTCCGGCGCACCGCTCACATCCGGCTCGAACGCATCCAGGCGATCGACGTCAGTCAGCCGCTGCTGGCCCGGATCGCGGGCGTCGCCAAACTCCGGCTCGACGTGGTCGGCGCCGAGAAGAAGGACGAACTCGCCTTCCTGGGCGAGGAAGAGGCCCGCTCCCTGCGGGCGGAGCTGCTCGCGCGGGCGGCCGGTTTCGCTCCGGAGACGGCGCACGAAGTCGGCGAAGCACCCGCGCGCGAGCTGCTGCGCGTGCCGGCGCGCAAGCTCGCGCTCGCGTTGGTGCTGACCGGCGCGACCTGGGGCGCGCTCGCCGCCGCGCTCGTCGTGCCGCCCGTGCTGTGGCTGGCCACCCACAGCGTGTGGACGGTCCTCGCGACCGGCGTGCCGCTGCTCGGCGCGGCGGGCGCGAGCAGCGTGGGACGGTTCGTCGGCGAGTACGACTGGACGGTGGGCGAGTCGCCGGACGGGCTGCGGATCGACCACGGGCTGCTGGACCGTACGCACGAGACGGTGCCGCCCGGCCGGGTGCAGACCGTGCGGATCGTCCAGCCGCTGCTGTGGCGCCGGCTCGGCTGGGTGCGTGTCGAGCTGGACGTCGCCGGCTCCGCGAACTCGGTTCTCGTGCCGGTCGCCCCGCGCGAGGCCGCGGAGCGCGTCGTCGCGCGCGTGCTGCCGGGGGTGACCGTCCCGGCCGAGGTTTCGCTGTCGCGTCCGCCGCGCCGGGCCGGGCGGTGTGTGCCGGTGTGGTGGCGGGGCTACGGAATCGCCGTCACGGACGCCGTGTTCGCCTCCCGGCACGGAATGCTGCGGCGGAGGCTGTCGCTCGTGCCGCACGCGAAGGTGCAGAGCGTACGGCTGACGCAGGGGCCCTGGCAGCGCCTCTGGCGCCTCGCGGACGTCCATGTGGACACGGGGGCCGGAAAGACCGTCACAGCCCGGCTGCGGGACGCACAGGAGGCCGCGGAGCTGCTTCGAGGGCAGGCGGAGCGGTCGCGGACCGGGCGCCTGGACGCCCGGCCCGACCGGTGGATGGCGTAGCGCGTCAGGAGACGGCGCTGCGCAGCCCCTGGAGGTCGATGTGCTCGGTCTCGTCGTGGGCGGTCAGGTCGATGACCTGGCCCACTCCGCGCGGCGCCTCGTCCAGCGGCTTGAACTCCGCCTCGGACTCGGCCTTGTGCAGCGCGAGGGCCTCCTGGCCGACGACGTCGGCGAGGTCCTCGTTCTGCACCGCCTCCATGGCCTCGGACGTCGACTCGCTCTTCGTGCCGAAGAAGTCGAACCCGCCCTCGGCCGTCGGCCGCCGCAGGGGCTGCGCGGCCGGTACGTAGGCGACGGCCGTCGGCACGGCGAAGTGACCGGAGGGGCGCTGCACGGGAGCGGCGGGACGGCGGACGAGCGCCGCGGCCTGGGCGGCGGCGGGGGCGGGGACGGTGACCCGGGCGCCGCCACCGGGGCCGCGGTCCAGGGGCGGCTCGGGCCGCACGGTCTCGGCGTCGTCCGCCTTCGCGGTGGCGTCGTCCGCCTTCATGGTGGCGGGGACCGCCTCCGGAACGTCCGCTTCCAGGTCGTCGGTCTCCGAGGCGGGGGCCTCGTTCGCCGGGCTCGTGTCCTGCGGGGTCTCGTCGTCGTCCTCGACGGCCTGGTGGGGGGCGGCCGCGCGCGCGTGCTCGTCGACCGCCTCGGGCTTCCCCCGTACTTCGTCCTCCTGTGCGGCCTCCGCCTCGGCGTCGGCAGGGCCGTCGCTCTTCGCCGCCTTGACGCCGTCGACGTCGAACCGCGCGAGGGCCGCCTGCGCCCGCAGGAACAGCTTGGACCCCTCGGGGGAGAAGGCCGCCGGGGCCTTCGGCTCCTCGTCGGCAGACTCGACGGACTCGCTGGCCTCGGCGGACTCGCTGGCCTCGGCGGACTCGCTGGCCTCGGCGGACTCGTCGGCCTCGACGACGGAGTCGGTCGACTCGGCCGCCTCCTGAGCCTCGGCCGCCTCCTGGGCCTCGTCCAGCGCCTGGGCTTCATCCAGCGCCTCAGCTTCGTCCTGCGCCGCGCGGGCGGCCGGCAGCGCCGGTGTGGGCGCCGCCTCTATCTCGAGGAGACGGCGGCCCTCCAGGGCGGTGGCGCGCTCGGTCTCCGCGGTGGCGTAGCGGCGCAGCAGCGCGGCGTGCTCGTTGCGCAGGCCCGCCAGCTCGGCGCGCTTGGCCCTCAGCCGCTGCTCCAGCTTGACCCGCAGCTCACGCGATTCGTCGAGGTCGCTCTCCAGCTCGGCGACGCGTTCCTCGAAACGCCACTCGTCACCGGCACGCGCGCGTGTGAGGTCGGCGACCTGTTTGCCTGCCTGAATGTCCCAGTGGCGCATCACGACCGCGCCGACGACAGCCGTCGCCGCGGCGGCCGCGGCCAGAACTCGGAGCGGCGTCTGCTCCGTGAACACCCAGGGGCCGAGGGCGCAGACAAGGGAAACGCCTGCGATCGCCGTGGGAGGCAGCAGCCTGTGCAAAGGCGGGGAATGGCGGTGACGTCCACGTGGCATGGCCAGAAACTTACCGCGCGTAGGCGATTGTTGGCGCCCCGCCCCGCAAAAACACAGTCATACCGAAGCCTTCACATGGCATCAGGAAACCGAGCGGTCGCCGAATTCGACAAGAGGCAAGATCATTTCTGGGCGGGGCGCCGGGCCGGGGGGACCGCGGTGCTCACCGGTCGCTCAGCCGCCCGCTAGCCGCCCGCTGATCCACTCCAGCGTCGGCGGGATCTCCCGCCGCCAGGTGTTGAAGTTGTGCCCGCCGCTTTCCAGGATGATCGACGAGATCCTCGTCCGGCCGGTCGCCTTCGCCAGCCCTATGAACTTCAGCGTGGCCTTGTAGTTGGATTCGCCCTCCTTGCTGCTGGTGACGAGCAGCGAGGTCTTGGGAGCTGAACGGTTCTTCAGATACCAGAGCAGATCCGCCTCATTGCGCAGCTCCTTGTTCCCGTGGAAGAGGTCTCCCGTGGTCGGGTCGATCGGCGCCTTGTAGTAGGCCGACAGACCCGCGCCCGCCGCATAGACCTCCGGGTGGTGCATCGCCAGCTTCAGCGCGCAGTAGCCGCCCGTGGAGTCCCCGATGATGCCCCAGCTGCCGGGCTTCTTGCCGACCCGGTAGTGGGCCGTCACGGCGTCCGGCAGGTCCTTGGCGAAGAACGACTCGGTCTGCGGGCCGCCCGGGATGTCCACGCACTCCGTGTCCCGCGGCGGCGCCACGGTCGGCCGCATCATCACCAGGATCATCGGCTGCATGCGGCCGTCCTCGGCGAGCTGCCGCGCGGTGCGCGGGTAGTGCAGCTTGTCCACCAACGCTTCTGCCGTACCGGGGTAGCCCGTGAGGACCACGGCCGCCGGGAACGTGCGCGTGCGGTACTCCGGGGCGAAGTACTCCGGCGGCAGGTACACGTACGCGGGCGTGGCGATGTGCGTCGTACGCCCCTGGACGGCGATCTTCTGGATCTGGCCGCCGATCTGCGGCCGCCCGCCGGCGCCGCCGTCCACGCGCCGCGTGTCGACCACCTGGAGCGGCCCCGCCGGGGCGCCGCCCGCCGCGTGGTCCACGACCACGCCCTGGTCCGTCTCCTGACCGAACAGGTCCGCCCAGCTGGCGTAGAAGCCGAACGCCTGATTGGCGGAGAGGCCTATGGACACGAAGAGCGCCAACTGGGTGGCGAGCAGCAGCCCGATCCGCCCGCTGACGGCCCGCCAGCCGCGCTTGGCCAGCCGCGGCCACAGCCACACCGTGCCGACGAACAGCAGTAAGGCGAACAGCACTGACAGCAGCAGCACTTTGTTGCTCGTGAGACCCATGCGTTGGTTTCCTGCCTGCTCTCTGTCCGGGATCACGCCCGCTCCCCCGACTCCTTCGCGAGGGCTTGTCCCGGACTTTCCTTCGCCTTTTCAGTGGCTTTGAGGAGCTGAGTGAACCTCAGTCCCCAAGACACCGTCCTAGAGGGCGCAATGTCGCCGGATGCCCGAATCGGCACCGGATCCAAGGTCTCTCGCGGAACTACGGGATGCGATGTCTGTCACGGAAGATGCGGAAATGTCGGGCGGGGTTCCGCGCGGATCAAGCCGGGTGCGGCGGATAGTGCGAGGTCCGCGCCCTGAGTCCGTTCCCGCCCTGGTCGCCAGGGCCTGTGCCCTCGTGGGCCTGCTCGATGTCGCCGCGGGCGTCTTCCCGCGGTTCCGGCACAGCCGTATGCACACCGTCGCCGAGGTGCTGCCCGGTGCGTTCGGGCCGTTCGCGGCCGCACTGTCGCTCAGTGCCGGCGTCCTGTTGCTGCTGCTCGCGCACGGCCTCAGGCGGAGCAAGCGGCGCGCGTGGCGGGCCGCGGTGGTGCTGCTCCCGGCGGGCGCGCTGGCGCAGTTCGTGTACCGGCACTCGATCGTGGGCGCGCTCATCTCGGTCGCGATCCTGGTGCCGCTGCTGGTGCACCGCGACCAGTTCGCCGCGCTGCCCGACCCGCGCAGCCGCTGGCGCGCGCTCGCCAACTTCGTCCTCATGGGCGCCGGTTCCCTCGGTCTCGGACTGGTCATCGTCAGCGTCCACCCGAAGCGCCTGATCGGCGACCCCAGCCTGGCCGATCGCATTACGCACGTCCTGTACGGCCTCTTCGGCTTCGAGGGCCCGGTCGACTACGCGGGCAACACGTCCTGGACCGTCGCCTTCTCCCTGGGCGCACTCGGCTGGATCACCGCGGTCACCACGATCTACCTCGCCTTCCGCCCCGAGCACCCGGCCGCCCGCCTCACCGAGGAGGACGAGACCCGGCTGCGCGCCCTGCTGGACAAGCACGGCCGCCGCGACTCCCTCGGCCACTTCGCGCTGCGCCGCGACAAGGCCGTCGTCTTCTCCCCCAGTGGCAAGGCGGCGGTGACCTACCGCGTCGTCTCCGGCGTGATGCTCGCCAGCGGCGACCCCATCGGCGACGTCGAGGCCTGGCCGGGCGCCATCGAACGCTTCATGGACGAGGCCAAGGCCCACTCCTGGACACCCGCCGTCATGGGCTGCTCGGAGACGGGCGGCGAGGTCTGGACCCGGGAGACCGGCCTGGACGCCCTCGAACTGGGCGACGAGGCGGTGGTGGACGTAGCGGATTTCTCCCTCGCCGGCCGCGCGATGCGCAACGTGCGCCAGATGGTCAAGCGCATCGAACGCGCCGGTTACGAGACCCGGGTACGGCGCGTCCGTGACCTCGGCGACGCCGAGCTGGAGCGCATCCGGCGGGCCGCGGAGGACTGGCGCGGCACCGACACCGAACGCGGCTTCTCGATGGCCCTGGGCCGCGTCGGCGACGCCGCCGACGGGGACTGCCTCATCGCCACCGCCCACAAGGCCGACCCCGAGCCCGGCGAATACGGCGATCTGAAGGCGATCCTGCACTTCGTGCCCTG
This sequence comes from Streptomyces sp. NPDC002623, assembly GCF_053592635.1. Lineage (NCBI taxonomy): Bacteria > Bacillati > Actinomycetota > Actinomycetes > Kitasatosporales > Streptomycetaceae > Streptomyces > Streptomyces sp. NPDC002623. Next base: position 59,967 of record NZ_JBSFWB010000014.1, read on the forward strand.
GGGCCCGGACGGCGCCTCCCTGGACCTGATGCGCCGGGACCGGTCGGCCGACCCGGGCATGAACGAACTGCTGATCGTCGCCGCCCTCCAGGCCGCCCCGAAGTTCGGCATCGCGCGCGTGTCGCTGAACTTCGCCATGTTCCGCTCGGCGCTGGCCCGCGGCGAGAAGATCGGCGCCGGCCCGGTGCTGCGCGCCTGGCGCGGACTGCTCGTGTTCCTCTCGCGCTGGTTCCAGATCGAATCGCTGTACAAGTTCAACGCCAAGTTCCAGCCCCGCTGGGAGCCCCGCTTCGTGGTCTACCGGGCCTCCGGCGACCTCCCCCGCATCGGCTTCGCCGCCATGCAGGCCGAGGGCTTCGTCAACCTCGCTCTGCCGCTGCCCCGCTTCCTGCGCCGCCGCTCCAAGCCGGCACGCGCGTGTGCGCACGCCGTGGCGGAGCGCGACGTACGGGCGGCATAGCCGCGGCCGGGCCGGCCTGGGCCACCGACCGCACCGACCGCGCCGACCGCGCCGTCCGGACGAGGCCGCGGCGGCCGACTGCGGAGTCCGGCCCGGCCCGGCCCGGCAGAGATCGGCCCCTGGCCGCCGAGACCGGTCCGGGCGGAAGCCCAGCCCCCCAGCCCTGGGGCTTCCGCCCGGGCCGCACCATGGCTCGGCTCCGTCCGGGGCCTACGCTGAACGTATGAGCAAGCAGAGCGGACGCGGGCGCGTCGTCGGCCTTCCGGAATGGGACCGCTGCGCGGTCATGGGGGTCGTCAACGTGACCCCCGACTCCTTCTCGGACGGCGGCCGCTGGTTCGACACGACGGCCGCCGTCAAACACGGCCTTCAGCTCGTCGCCGAGGGCGCGGACCTGGTCGACGTCGGCGGCGAGTCCACCCGCCCCGGCGCCACCCGCGTCGACGAGGCCGAGGAGCTGCGCCGGGTCATCCCCGTAGTCCGCGGACTCGCCTCCGAAGGCGTCGTCGTCTCCGTCGACACGATGCGGGCCTCCGTCGCCACCCAGTCCCTCGCAGCCGGCGCCGCCCTCGTCAACGACGTCAGCGGCGGCCTCGCCGACCCGGCGATGATCCCGGCCGTCGCGGACTCGGGCGCCCCCTTCGTCGTCATGCACTGGCGCGGCTTCCTCGAAGGCGGCAACGTCAAGGGCGTCTACGCCGATGTGGTCGCCGAGGTCGTGGACGAACTCCACGCGCGCGTGGACGCCGTCCTGGCCGGTGGCATCTCGCCCGACCGCATCGTCGTCGACCCGGGCCTCGGCTTCAGCAAGGAGGCCGATCACGACCTCCATCTGCTGGCCCACCTCGACCGGCTGCACTCCCTGGGGCACCCCCTGCTCGTCGCCGCCTCCCGCAAGCGCTTTCTCGGTCGCGTTCTGGCCGACCCGAAGGGCGCGCCGCCGCCCGCGCGCGAGCGCGACGCCGCCACGGCCGCCGTCTCCGCCCTCGCGGCGCAGGCGGGCGCCTGGGCGGTCCGCGTGCACGAGGTCCGCGCGACGGCGGACGCGGTACGGGTCGCGCGCGCCGTGGAGTGGGCGCGCGAAGCGAGCGACAGGCCGGACGACACGCGGACCGCGACCGAGACCCCCCGCGCGGAAGGAGCCCGGTGAGCGCCCCCCATACCGACGTCGAGGAGGTCGAGGCCGCCAACACCTCCTTCTACGAGGCACTGGAGCAGGGCGACTTCGAGGGGGTGTCCTCCCACTGGCTCACCCCGGCCGACCTGGGCGTGGACGAGACGTACCACGACCCGGCGGACGTCGGCGTGGTTTCCTGCGTGCATCCTGGCTGGCCGGTGCTCACCGGCCGGGGCGAGGTTCTCAGGTCGTACGCGCTGATCATGGCGAACACCGACTACATCCAGTTCTTCCTCACCGATGTGCATGTCTCCGTCACCGGCGACACCGCGCTGGTGACCTGCACCGAGAACATCCTCAGCGGCGGCCCCGCGCCGGACGACGGCGAGGAGCTCGGCCCGCTCGTCGGCCAGCTGGTGGTCGCCACGAACGTGTTCCGGCGCACCGCGCAGGGCTGGAAGCTGTGGTCGCACCACGCCTCCCCGGTGCTGGCCGAAACCGATGAGTCCGAGGACGCAGAGGACGAGGACCCTTCGTCCTGAGCCCACCCGGAGCAAGAAGTGGTTGGAATCACGAACCCGTGGGTAGGGGCGGCTACCAACCCGTGAGCCGCCGGGTTCCCCAAGGAAAACGCCCGGTGAAAACTCCCGGCTCCGATCCGGGCCACCGCGGTCGCGGCCGGGGCTGTCAGTGCTCGCAGGTAGATTCGTTCCAGGCCCAGGTGCCGTCCGCACCCGGTACGCACCGGCCGAAAACCGACGATTGCAGGAGTGATTCGCGTGGATCGTGTCGCGCTGCGCGGCCTCAAGGCCCGTGGGTACCACGGCGTGTTCCCCAAGGAACGCGAGGAGGGCCAGACCTTCATCGTGGATCTCGTCCTGGGCCTGGACACCCGACCGGCCGCGGCCGACGACGACCTGGCGAAGACCGTGCACTACGGCATCGTGGCGGAGGAGGTCGTGGCCGTCGTCCAGGGCGAGCCCGTCGATCTCATCGAGACGCTCGCCGAGCGCATCGCCCAGGCCTGTCTGAAGCACGAGGGGGTACAGGAGGTCGAGGTCTGCGTCCACAAACCGGACGCACCGATCACCGTTCCCTTCGACGACGTGACCGTCACCATCACCCGGAGCCGAGTATGACCGCATTCTTCACCGAGGGTCAGAGCGACCCGACCGTACAGCCGGTACCCGCCTCCGTCGTCGAGCAGGTCGACGCCGCCGACACCACCCTGCACAACCCCAAACGGGCCGTGATCGCCCTCGGCTCCAACCTCGGCAACCGCCTGGAGACCCTCCAGGGAGCCATCGACGCCCTCGAGGACACCCCCGGCGTCCGCATCAAGGCCGTCTCGCCGGTGTACGAGACCGAGCCGTGGGGCGTCGAGCCCGGCAGCCAGCCGTCGTACTTCAACGCGGTGGTCCTGTTGAAGACGACCCTCCCGCCGTCCTCCCTCCTGGAGCGCGCCCACGCCGTCGAGGAGGCCTTCCACCGGGTACGGGAGGAGCGCTGGGGCGCGCGCACGCTGGACGTCGACATCGTCGCCTACGCGGACGTCGTCGACGACGACCCGCACCTCACGCTCCCCCACCCCCGGGCGCACGAGCGCGCCTTCGTCCTGGCCCCCTGGCACGACGTGGAGCCCGAGGCCCAACTGCCCGGCCGGGGCACGGTCGCCGCCCTCCTCGACACCCTCACCCGCGAAGGCGTCGCGGCCCGCCAGGACCTGGAACTCCACCTGCCCGACTAGTCGTTAAGGTCAGGAAGAGAGGCCGAGAAGACCACTGCCCGCGTGATGTTCACACCCGCGGGCTCGGGGGAGTTGAAGGGACACCGTGAGAGAGCTGCGCATCAGGGTGCTGGCCGGCGTGTTCGTCGTCGCCGCGATCCTGTCCTGGGCGGGGGCCCGCCTGTGGAACTCGATCGGGACCCTCCCCAGCGTTCCGCTGGCCGCCCCGATCGTCCTCGCGCTGATCGCCGTGGTCCTGCTGGCGACGGCGCTGTCCTTGCGCGGCCGCCTCAAGGCCCAGCGCGAGCGCCGCCCCGAGGCCAAGGGCGTCGACCCCCTGATGGCCGCCCGCGCGGTCGTCTTCGGCCAGGCCAGCGCCCTGGTGGCCGCCCTCGTCTCCGGCATGTACGGAGGCACGGGCGTCTTCCTCCTGGAGTCCCTCGACATCCCCGCCCGCCGTGACCAGGCCATCTACGCCGGCTTCTCGGTCCTGGCAGGCCTCGCGGTGATAGCGGCGGCCATCTTCCTGGAACGCGTGTGCAAGCTCCCGGAGGACGACAACAACCACGAGAACGGTGCGGCGTCGGCGGCCTGACGACCGTCCCGACGGAACACCACGCCGGTCAGCGGGCGAGTATCAGGCTCATCGCCTCGGCCCGGGTCGTGGCGTCCCGGAGCTGACCGCGCACGGCCGACGTCGTGGTCTTGGCACCGGGCTTGCGGATCCCCCGCACCGACATGCACATGTGTTCGGCCTCGATGACGACGATCACACCGCGGGCCTCGAGGATCTGCATGAGGGAGTCCGCGACCTGCGTAGTGAGACGTTCCTGCACCTGCAGGCGTCGGGCGAACACCTCGACCAGTCGCGCGAGCTTCGACAGCCCCGTGATCTTGCCGTTGTCCGCCGGGATGTAGCCGACATGGGCCACGCCATGGAACGGCAGCATGTGATGCTCGCACAGACTTACGATTTCGATGTCCTTCACCAGGATCATCTCGTCGTGGCCGAGATCGAACGTCGTCGTCAGGACGTCCTCGGGCTTCTGCGTCAGCCCGGCCAGGAGTTCCCGATACGCCCGCGCCACCCGCGCCGGAGTCTCTCGGAGTCCCTCGCGGTCCGGGTCCTCGCCGACCGCGATCAGCAACTCGCGTACGGCGTTCTCGGCGCGCTTCTCGTCGAACTCGCCGATGGAGCCCTCGCCGGCCAGCGTCACGGGGTCGGTCATCTGGTGCCTCGTTCCTGTGCGGGTCGCGCGTATGGGTCACGCGCCTCATCTGCGGCATAAAAACCAGACATACGGAAATGCCGCGCCCCCCAGGCTAGAACCTGGGGGGCGCGGCATCCATTCCGGGCCTGGTGGGGCCTACCGGAGCCGGGTCAGCTCTCGGGACGCTCCTCCGGGCTGGGCTCGGCCACCGGGCTGGGCTCCACCGCGGTGGACTTCGCGGTCGAGATCGCCGGCGTCGCGCCGTTGGCGCCGTTCGTCAGTGCGAGCTCCTTGGGGGAGAGCACCGGCGGACGGGTGGAGGGGGTGCGCCGCGACGAGCCGGTCCAGGCGGGCCGGGCCGGGCGCTTGACGATGGCGGAGAAGACCTCGGCGATCTGCTCCTTGTTCAGCGTCTCCTTCTCGAGCAGCTGAAGCACCAGGTTGTCGAGGACGTCGCGGTTCTCGACCAGGATCTCCCAGGCCTCGTTGTGCGCGTTCTCGATGAGCTTCTTGACTTCCTCGTCCACCAGCGCGGCGACCTCTTCCGAGTAGTCGCGCTGGTGAGCCATCTCACGGCCGAGGAACGGCTCGGTGTTGTCGCCGCCGAACTTGATCGCGCCCAGCCGCTCGGTCATGCCGTACTGGGTGACCATCGCCCGCGCGGTCGCCGTGGCCTTCTCGATGTCGTTCGCCGCGCCGGTGGTCGGGTCGTGGAAGACCAGTTCCTCCGCCGCACGACCGCCCAGCATGTAGGCCAGCTGGTCGAGCATCTCGTTGCGGGTGGTCGAGTACTTGTCCTCGTCCGGGAGCACCATCGTGTAGCCGAGCGCACGGCCACGGGACAGGATGGTGATCTTGTGGACCGGGTCGGAGTTCGGAGACGCCGCCGCGACCAGGGCGTGACCGCCCTCGTGGTACGCGGTGATCTTCTTCTCCTTGTCCGACATGATCCGGGTCCGCTTCTGCGGGCCCGCGACCACACGGTCGATCGCCTCGTCCAGCATGTGGTTGTCGATCAGCTTCAGGTCCGAGCGGGCCGTCAGCAGAGCGGCCTCGTTCAGCACGTTGGAGAGATCGGCACCCGTGAAGCCGGGGGTGCGGCGGGCGACGGCGGACAGGTCGACGTCGGGCGCGACCGGCTTGCCCTTCTGGTGGACCTTGAGGATCTCCAGACGGCCCTGCATGTCCGGGCGGTCGACCGCAATCTGGCGGTCGAAGCGGCCGGGGCGCAGCAGCGCCGGGTCGAGGATGTCCGGACGGTTCGTGGCGGCGATGAGGATCACGCCGCCCTTCACGTCGAAGCCGTCCATCTCGACGAGCAGCTGGTTCAGCGTCTGCTCGCGCTCGTCGTGACCGCCGCCGAGGCCGGCGCCGCGGTGGCGGCCGACCGCGTCGATCTCGTCGACGAAGACGATCGCCGGGGCGTTCGCCTTGGCCTGCTCGAAGAGGTCACGGACTCGCGAGGCGCCGACGCCGACGAACATCTCGACGAAGTCGGAACCCGAGATCGAGTAGAAGGGGACGCCCGCCTCGCCGGCGACGGCGCGTGCGAGCAGGGTCTTGCCGGTACCGGGCGGCCCGTACAGGAGCACACCCTTGGGGATCTTGGCGCCGACGGCCTGGAACTTCGCCGGCTCCTGCAGGAACTCCTTGATCTCGTGGAGTTCCTCGACGGCCTCGTCCGAACCGGCGACGTCGGCGAACGTCGTCTTCGGGGTGTCCTTGGTGATGAGCTTGGCCTTGGACTTCCCGAACTGCATGACTCGGGAGCCGCCGCCCTGCATCTGGTTCATCAGGAACAGGAAGACGACCACGATGAGGACGAAGGGGAGCAGGGACAGCAGGATCCCGACGAAGGCGTTCTGCTTCGTCGGCGAGACCGTGTAACCGTCCGGAATCTGCTTGTCCTGGTACTTGGTCTGCAGCGTGTTGGCAATGGTCACGCCCTGATCGCCGATGTAGCTCGCCTGGATCTTCGAGCTGCCCTCGATCTTTGTGCCGTCCTTGAGCGTCGCCTTGATGGTCTGCTCGTCACCGGTGGTGAGTTTGGCCGACTCGACCTTGTTGTCGTTGATCGCTGCAATGACCTGGCCGGTGTCCACCGTCTTGTAGCCGCCGGACGAGCCGACGACCTGCATCAACACGACCACGGCAAGGACGGCCAGCACGATCCACATGACCGGCCCACGGAAGTATCGCTTCACGTCCATCCATACGGAGCGGTGTCGCCCCGTCCCTCCTGCCATAGTGAGTTTGATAAAGACAGTTCTTCTGACGGTACCCCAGCTTTGTCGGGCGAAGCCGCACGGGACGGCTGGGGCACCCGTCTGCATGCTCCAACGGCGCGAGGCCCGTCGGGGTTCCCGATCTTCGTACGGACCTTGGGCCCTTCGGGTTCAGCCGCCGTAGACGTGAGGCGCGAGCGTACCGACGAACGGGAGGTTGCGGTACTTCTCGGCGTAGTCGAGGCCGTAGCCGACGACGAACTCGTTGGGGATGTCGAAGCCGACCCACTCGACGTCGATGGCGACCTTCGCCGCCTCGGGCTTGCGCAGCAGCGTGCACACCTTGAGGGAGGCGGGCTCGCGCGAGCCGAGGTTGGAGAGCAGCCAGGACAGGGTCAGGCCGGAGTCGATGATGTCCTCGACGATGAGGACGTGCTTGCCCTTGATGTCGGTGTCGAGGTCCTTGAGGATCCGCACCACACCGGAGGACTGGGTGCCCGCGCCGTAGGAGGACACAGCCATCCAGTCCATGGTGACGGGGGTGGACAGCGCTCGTGCGAGATCGGCCATGACCATCACCGCGCCCTTGAGGACGCCGACGATGAGCAGGTCCTTGCCCGCGTACTCCGCGTCGATCTTCGCGGCCAGCTCGACCAGCTTCGCGTCGATCTCTTCCTTGGTGATGAGCACCTCTTTGAGGTCGGTGCCCATGTCTTTCGCGTCCACCCGCATCACTTTCGGTTGTCCCACCGGCCACCGGAACCGCCCGCGACCACGCAAGCGGTCCTGCCGGAGGGCCCGGATTCAGCCTTGCCGAATCACCAGTCTGCCACCCTGGCGCTGGGCGACGACTTTGCCGGGGAGATTGATGACCCCCTGGCCGCGCCAGCCGGTGATCAGCCGGTCGACCTCCTCGATGTGCCGGGCGAAGAGGGAACCGGCCGGAGCACCCGCCTCGATGGCGGCGCGGCGCAGGATCCGACGGCGTACGGCGGGCGGCAGGGCGTAGAGCTTGGCGCACTCCAGGAGGCCTGCGGCGTCCCGTACGGAGGACTCGGCCTGGCCGGCCCAGGCGTCGAGGGCGTCGGCGTCGTCGCGGGAGAGCTGGGCCGTGCGGGCGAGGGCTTCGACGACGCCCTTGCCGAGGGCTTTCTCCAGGGCGGGCAGGCCCTCGTGGCGCAGCCGGGAGCGGGTGTAGGCCGGATCCGCGTTGTGCGGATCGTCCCAGACGGGCAGGGACTGGACCATGCAGGCCTTGCGGGCGGTCTGCCGGTCGAGTTGGAGGAAGGGGCGGCGGTAGCGGCCGTCGGCCCCCGAGACCGCGGCCATTCCGGACAGGGAGCGGATGCCGGAGCCGCGGGCGAGGCCGAGCAGGACGGTTTCGGCCTGGTCGTCCCGGGTGTGGCCGAGCAGGACGGCGGCGGCGCCGTGGCGTTCGGCCGCGGCGTCCAGGGCGGTGTAGCGCGCGTCACGGGCGGCGGCCTCGGGTCCGCCTTGGCGGCCCACGGTCACGGGGGCGGACTCGACGGGGTCGAGGCCGAGTTCGCGCAGGCGCAGGACGACTTCCGCGGCGCGCAGGTCGGAGCCGGTCTGCAGGCCGTGGTCGACGGTGACGCCGCCGGCCCGGATGCCGAGCCGGGGGGCCTCGAAGGCGAGGGCGGAGGCGAGCGCCATGGAGTCGGCGCCGCCGGAGCACGCCACAAGCACGAGCGGCGCCGGGGGGCGCTCGTGCGGGCTCGCTTCGGGGATGGGGTGGTCGTTGAGGATGTCGTGAAGTACGCGGCGGACCGCCAGGCGTATCGCCGCGACCGCAGGATGGGGACCCATTGTCCGGTTCCCTTCATGAAGTTTTCGGGGGTGAGCCCGAGGTTCGGTCACTCAGAGTGTGTAGATGGTGACAGAACCGGGCCGTTCCCTGAGCATTGCACGCCTGCACGAGCCTCACGGTCCCTCGGACGGGTGATTGCGGGGGCGTTCGCCTGCCGACGGCCGGATTCGGCTCACCACCCTGGCCGGGGGTTCACGACTCGGCCTTGCGGTGCACCCTCGCGACCCAGTCCGCCGGTTTGGCGATCTCGGTCTTGGTCGGAAGTGTGTTCGGGGAGGTCCAGACCCGGTTGAAGCCGTCCATGCCGACCTGGTCGACCACGGCCCGTACGAAGCGTTCGCCGTCCCGGTACTGCTTGAGCTTGGCGTCCAGGCCCAGCAACTTGCGCAGCGCGATGTCCAGTCGGGAGGCTCCCTTCGCCCGGCGCTGCTGGAACTTCTCGCGGATCTCGGCGACGCTCGAGACGACTTCCGGACCGACTCCGTCCATGACGAAGTCGGCGTGTCCCTCCAGGAGCGACATCACGGCGGTGAGGCGCGCGAGGATCTCGCGCTGCGCCGGCGTCTGCACGAGTTCGACCAGAGAACGCCCGCCGTCGTCCTCCTCGCCCTCGGGGCGGCCGCCGGCGAGGGACTGGGCGGCATCCCGGATCCGCTCCAGGAACGTCATGGGGTCGACGTCGGTCTCGCCCAAGAACGACTGGATTTCGCCCTCCAGGTGGTCACGCAGCCAGGGCACGGCGGAGAACTGGGTGCGGTGCGTCTCCTCGTGGAGACACACCCACAGGCGGAAGTCGTGGGGCTCCACGTCGAGTTCGCGTTCCACGTGGACGATGTTCGGCGCGACGAGCAGCAGCCGGCCGCCGCCGTTGGCGCCGGCCGGGAGTTCGCGGGTGGCGGGGGCGAAGGTCTCGTACTGGCCGAGAACCCGGGAGGACAGGAACGAGAGCAGCATGCCGAGTTCGACGCCGGTGACCTTGCCGCCGACGGCGCCGAGGACCGCGCCGCCCGGGGTGCTCCCGCGCCGTTCCTGCATCTTGTCCAGAAGGGGTTTGAGGATCTCCCGGAAGCCCGCCACGTTCGCCCGCACCCAGCCCGGGCGGTCGACGACGAGGATCGGGGTGTCGTGGGTGTCGTCGGTGCCCATACGAGTGAAGCCCCGGACGTGTTCCTCCGAGGCTTTGGCGTGTCGGCGCAGTTCCGCGACGACGGCACGCGCCTCGTCACGGCTGACCTCGGGTCCCGGCCGTACGAGCCGGGTCGCGGTCGCCACCGCGAGATTCCAGTCGACCATCCCCGAAGAAGCAGCGCCACCGATGCTCGTCATGCGTCAACCGTACGTGAGCGCCGCCGTTGCGGGCAGGTCGCAGGAGGCCGGTCAGGGAGATGTCAGGGTCGGCGGTGGGGGTGGCTCAGGGGTGGTGGGCCCTGCCCTCAACGGCAGCCGCACCCCGCCAGCGCCGTGGCCGCCCGGTCCAGCGCAGCCTGGGCGGCCGCCGGGTCGGTCGTGTCGGCGGCCAGGAGGGCGAAGGCGAGGAGCCGGCCGTCCTGGTCGACGACCGTGCCGGCGAGGGCGTTCACGCCGGTCAGCGTGCCGGTCTTGGCGCGGACGACGCCGGCCGCACCGTCGGCGTAGCGGCTGGTGAGGGTGCCGGTGAAGCCGGCGACGGGGAGTCCGGTGAGGACGGGGCGCAGGTCGGAGCGCGCAGGGTCGCTCGCCTTGACCAGGAGGGCGGTCAGCAGGTTCGCCGTGAGCCGGTTGGCGCGGTCGAGGCCGCTGCCGTCCTTGAACCGGGCCCCGGCCGTGGGCAGTCCGAGCTTCTTCAGCTGCGCCTGGACGGCCTTGCCGGCCCCGGCGAAGTCGGCGCGGACGCCGGTCGCGAGGGCGGTCTGGCGGGCGAGGGCCTCGGCGATGTCGTTGTCGCTGTTGGTCAGCATCCGTTCGACCAGGGTGGACAGCGGGGGCGAGGAGACCGTGGCGAGTCGTTGCGCGCGTGTGGTCGCCTTCGAGGGGCCGGGGGCCGTGGTCGTGATGCCGGCGGCCTTGAGGAACTTCGCGAACTTGACCGTCGCGTCGGCCGCCGGGTCGCTCACGCGGGTCGTCGGGCCGCTGGTGGAGTCGTCGGTGCGGCCCTCGTCGGCGGACAGGGCGGTGACGAGGGCGAGGTTGGGGTTGACCCCGATGGGGTGAACTTCGGTTCCGGCGTACAGGGTCGTGTCGTACGAGAGCGTCACCTTGGTGATCCCGCGCTTCTTCAGGGCGGCCGCGGCGGCGTCGGCGAGGGTGTGCAGGCTGGCCCAGCCCTGGGCGTCCGCACGGGCCGTGAGGGTGGGGTCGCCGCCGCCTACGAGGACGAGCTCCTTGGTGTCGGGTTCGAGCATGGCGCGGGTGGTGAGACGGTGCTCGCCGCCCATCGCGGAGAGCGCGGCGACCGCGGTGGCGATCTTCGTGGTCGACGCCGGGGTCAGCCCGTCGCCGCCCCCCACGCCGTACAGGCGCTTTCCGGTCGCCACGTCGACGACCGCGGCGGTGTGCCGGGCGCCCAGGGCCGGATCGCCCAGGAGGGGGTCCAGGACGCCCGCGAGGCCCGTGCCGGTCGGGAGAGCGTCCGGGGCCGACTTCACGGTGTTGGCGGTGCCGCCGAGGCCCGCCAGGACGGCGGCGGCGCTGGGGGCGGGCCGGGGCGCTGCGGCCGCCGTGTCGGACGACCGGGACGAATCGTCCGAACGTCCGTGATCTGTGCCACCCGTCCGCTCCAGTGCGGCGGCGCGGTCCCGCTCGGCCGTACGCTGACCGGTGGAGTCCCAGGGGCCGGCGGCTGTCACCACACCGGCGGCCAGTGCCAGCCCGGCGGTCGCCGCACCCGCGGTGTACTGCCAGGACCTGATGTTCGGACCGGCCGTCGTGATCCGCATTCGCGCGAGCTGCGGTTTCGCCGCCCGGGCGATCCGTGCGAGCTGCGGTCCTGCGGTCGCCGTCACGCGCGCGAGGCGGGGCCGTACGATTCCTGCGGCCCGTGCCAGACGCGGTCGTACGGCGTCCGCGACCCGCACCACATGCGGTCTCGCGGCCCGCCAAAGCCTCAGCTCTGGCACGAACACCAGCCCCTTTCGCGATCACACACCTGCGTGAGGGACACTTAACCACCAGAACTATGTGTTGATCATGGAGGAGCCACCGGTGGAGTTCGACGTCACGATCGAGATCCCGAAGGGTTCGCGGAACAAGTACGAGGTGGACCACGAGACCGGTCGGATCCGCCTGGACCGTCGACTCTTCACCTCGACCGCCTACCCGACCGACTACGGCTTCGTCGAGAACACTCTCGGCGAGGACGGCGACCCGCTGGACGCGCTGGTCATCCTGGACGAGCCGACGTTCCCCGGCTGTCTGATCCGCTGCCGCGCGATCGGCATGTTCCGGATGACGGACGAGGCCGGCGGCGACGACAAGCTGCTGTGTGTCCCGGCGACCGACCCGCGCGTGGAGCACCTGCGCGACATCCACCACGTGTCGGAGTTCGACCGCCTGGAGATCCAGCACTTCTTCGAGGTCTACAAGGACCTGGAGCCCGGCAAGTCCGTCGAGGGCGCCGACTGGGTCGGTCGTACCGACGCCGAGATCGAGATCGAGCGGTCCTACAAGCGCTTCAAGGACCAGGGCGGCCACTGAGCCTCGGCTGTGTAGAGGTGCGTAAAGGGCCGCACGCGTACGCGTGCGGCCCTTTCGCGTGTCTGTGCGCATACTGAGGCCCACGGAAGGTGTCGTTCAGGGAGCGTTGCGAGGTGTCGGAGGCGGAGGCGCGCAAGCCGCAGTCGGACGAGGCGAGGAGTGCCTTCGACCCGGAGATGACGTCCGAGTTCGAGATCCCGGCCGGGCTGGCCGTCCCGAAGGCCGGCGGCGAATCGGAGACCACGTCGGAGTTCGCCGTTCCCGAGGGGCTGGACGTGGGCCCGCCGGCCGCCGGGGAGACCGAGGGATCGGCGTTCAGCCTGCCTCGCACATACAGCGCGCGGGACGCCCCGGCCGCCTTCACGCCGCCCGACGGGGTGCCGTTGGTGAGTCTGACCAAGGACGTGCCCTGGCAGGACCGGATGCGCACGATGCTGCGGATGCCGGTGACCGAGCGGCCCGCACCCGAGCCGGGGCCCAAGGCGGAGGAGGGCGCTCCGGCCGTCCCGCGCGTGCTCGACCTGACGCTGCGCATCGGTGAGTTGCTGCTCGCGGGCGGGGAAGGCGCCGAGGACGTGGAGGCCGCGATGTTCGCGGTCTGCCGTTCGTACGGGCTCGACCGCTGCGAGCCGACCGTCACCTTCACGCTGCTGTCGATCTCGTACCAGCCGTCCCTGGTGGAGGACCCGGTCACGGCGTCGCGGACGGTGCGGCGGCGGGGCACCGACTACACGCGCCTGGCGGCCGTCTTCCGGCTCGTCGACGACCTGAGCGACCCGGAGGCCCATCTCTCCCTCGAGGAGGCCTACCGGCGGCTCGCGGTGATGCGCCGCAACCGGCATCCGTACCCGACCTGGGTGCTGACCTCGGCGAGCGGGCTGCTCGCGGGCGCGGCCTCGGTGCTGGTCGGCGGTGACCTGGTCGTGTTCGTGGCGGCCGCGCTCGGCGCGATGCTCGGCGACCGGCTGGCCTGGCTGTGTGCGGGGCGCGGACTGCCGGAGTTCTACCAGTTCCTGGTCGCCGCCATGCCGCCGGCCGCCATAGGCGTCGCGCTGACGGTGGCGGACGTCGATGTGAAGGCGTCCGCGGTCATCACCGGCGGGCTGTTCGCGCTGCTGCCCGGACGGGCGCTGGTGGCGGGCGTCCAGGACGGCCTGACCGGCTTCTACATCACGGCTGCCGCGCGTCTGCTGGAGGTCATGTACTTCTTCGTCGGCATCGTCGTCGGAGTGCTGCTGATGCTCTACGTCGGCGTGCAGCTCGGGGCGCATCTCAACCCCGACGCGGCCCTGGGCATCACCAAGCGGCCGTTGTGGCAGATCGGCGCCTCGATGCTGGTGTCGTTGACGTTCGCGGTGCTGCTCCAGCAGGAACGATCCACCGTGCTGGCCGTCACCCTGAACGGCGGAGTCGCCTGGTCGGTGTACGGCGCGATGCACTACGCGGGCGAGATCTCGCCGGTCGCCTCCACGGCCGTCGCGGCGGGGGTCGTGGGGCTGTTCGGGCAGTTGCTCTCGCGCTACCGGTTCGCTTCCGCGCTGCCGTACACCACCGCTGCGATCGGGCCCCTGTTGCCGGGGTCGGCCACGTATTTCGGGCTGCTGGCGATCGCGCAGAACGAGGTGGACGCGGGGTTGGTGTCGCTCACCAAGGCTGCGGCGTTGGCCATGGCCATCGCCATCGGGGTGAACCTGGGATCCGAGGTGTCGCGGTTGTTCCTGCGGGTCGGCTCCCCCGAGAAGCGGCGGGCCGCCAAGCGGACGCGGGGGTTCTGACGGCCCCGCGCCCCTTGGGGAACATCAAGAGCCTCAGTAGCCGCGGCTGTCGTCGTACGGGTACTGGCTGTTCTGCTGGGCGCCGTACGGCTGCTGCTGGGGCTGCTGCTGCCACTCCTGGGGGTACTGCTGCTGCGGGTACGGCTGCTGACCGTAGTAGTCGTAGTCGTTCTCGTGGGTCTGGCCCTGCTGGCCCTGCTGACCCTGCTGGCTGTTGTGGCCGTTCTGGCCGTTGTGGCCCTGCTGGCCGTACGGGTCGTGCTGGTCGATCCGGCGGAGCTGGGTCGTCGCGTCGTCCATGACCGGGGGCTGCTGCTGGTGGGGCTGGTGGGGCTGCTGCTGCTCCGGAGGCGCGTTGCGGGCTTCCTTGCGGGCCTTGAGGACCTCGATGATCACCGGGACGACCGAGACGACGACGATCAGGACGAGGATCGCCTCGACGTTGTTCTTGATGAGATCGATCTGGCCGAGGAAGTAGCCCGCGACCGTCACACCCGTGCCCCAGAGGATGCCGCCGATCACGTTGTACGTGATGAACGTGCGGTACTTCATGCGGCCGGCGCCGGCCACGATCGGCGCGAAGGTGCGCACGATGGGGACGAAGCGGGCCAGGACGATGGCCTTGGGGCCGAACTTGTCCGTGAACTCGTGCGCCTTCTCCAGGTTCTCCTTCTTGAAGAGCTTGGAGTTGGGGCGGTTGAACAGCTTGGGTCCGAAGAACTTGCCGATCAGGTAACCGACCTGGTCACCGAGGACGGCCGCGACCACGATCAGGGTGCAGACCAGCCACAGCGGCTGGTGGATCCACTTGCCGTCGGCGACCAGCAGACCGGCCGTGAACAGCAGGGAGTCGCCGGGGAGGAAGGCGAACAGGCCCGACTCGGCGAACACGATGACCAGGATGCCGATCAGGCCGAACGTCGAGATCAGATAGTCCGGAGTAATCCACTCGGGGCCGAGGGCGAGGGTAGTCACGGGTTCCGGGCTCCTGAGGGGTGAAGGCGGCGGTGCGGCGGCGGGACCGCCCAAAGCTATCAACGCGGCGCCACAGAACCAGGTTCCCAGGGCCTCCCCCAGGATGCACTGTGCTCCCGCTTGGTCAAACCTGTGAACATGGGCATCGATGATTACGGCGGCGGGCAGGGCCCTCAGCCGGACGTACTGGTCGTCACCACGAACGACGCACCCGGGTTCCGGGTGCAACAGGTCATCGGAGAGGTCTTCGGGCTGACGGTGCGCTCGCGGCACCTGGGCAGTCAGATCGGCGCCGGCCTGAAGTCGATGATCGGCGGCGAGCTCAAGGGGTTGACGAAGACCCTCGTGGAGACCCGCAACCAGGCCATGGAACGGCTCATCGAACAGGCACACGCGCGTGGAGCCAACGGCGTGCTGGCGTTCCGCTTCGACGTGACGGAGGCGGCGGACGTGGGCACCGAGGTGTGCGCCTACGGGACCGCGGTGATCCTGGTCCGGGAGTAGCCCCCGGACCAGGCCGCCCCACACGCGTGTGCCCTGCGACGCGTGTGCCGTGCGACGCGTGCCGGACCTGCACCGGGTCCCGGACCTGCGCCGTGTGCCGGATCTACGACACGTGCCTCGCCGCGTTCGCCTTGATCGCTTCCTTGAGGTGCTCGGCGAGGCCCGGGCGCGTGGAGTCGTAGAACGCCTTGAAGCGCTCGTCGGACACGTACATGTCGCCGAGGCTCTGGTGGAACGCGTACGAGGTGTCATAGAACCAGGCGCACAGGTGCTTCCGGTGTTCCTCGGCCATGTCCATCGCCCGGTCGCCGCTCGGCGGTTCACCGGCGTCCATCAACTCGCCGTACCGCGCGTTCCAGGCGTCGATCTCCGCCTGCATGCGCTTCCAGTCGTCCTTGGTGTAGGTGGCGGCGCGGCGCTGTGACTCGGCGTACAGCTCCGTGCCGCCCCAGCGCTGCTCCGCCTCCTCGGCGTACTGCTCGGGGTCCTTGTCGCCGAAGACCTCGAAGCGCTCCTCGGGTGTCAGGTCGATGCCCATCTTGCGTGCCTCCATGGCATGCTCCACGGCCGCCGCCATCTTCTGCAGCTTCTCGATCCGGGCGGTCAGCAACTCGTGCTGGCGGCGCAGGTGCGCGCGCGGGTCCGCGGCCGGGTCGGCGAGCAGGGCGGCGACCTCGTCGAGCGGGAAGCCGAGCTCCCGGTAGAACAGGATCTGCTGCAGCCGGTCGAGGTCGGCGTCGCTGTAGCGCCGGTGACCCGCGTGGCTGCGCCCGCTCGGAACGAGCAGGCCGATGTCGTCGTAGTGGTGCAGTGCGCGCACTGTGACCCCGGCGAATCCGGCGACCTGTCCTACGGAGTAACTCACTTCGTCCGCTCCCTTCTCGGTACGTGCTCCACGGTGAGCCCTCACGTCACGTGAGGTGCAAGTGCGATTCCGCCCGTGTGCGCGTTCCGGCGCGCGTCCGCGCCCGTTCCCGTCCGCTCACGGCCGTCCTCGTCCGCTCCCGCCCGGATGTCGTGTCCGTTTCATCCGCTTATCGTGACCCCGTGGCCCAGGACTCCGCGCAGCAGGCGCCGACCGCTCCGGCGACCCCCGCACGCGCCCTGCTGCCGTTGATCCTGCCCGCGCTCGTCGTCGGCGTGCTGGCGAGCCTGCTGTTCGTGCTGGTGAGCGAGTCGGCCGAGCTGCTGCAGCACGTGCTGTGGGAGAACCTGCCGGATGCGCTGGGCGTGGGCCGGTACTCGGTGCTGTGGATGCTCGTCATGCTCACCTCGACCGGGGTGCTGGTGGGGCTGGTGGTGTGGAAGGTGCCGGGGCATGCGGGGCCCGATCCGGCCACGCTGGGGCTGGACGCGCGCGTGCTGCCGCCGGCCGTGCTCCCCGGGCTGCTGGTGGCTACCGCGCTGATGCTGGCGGGCGGGCCGAGTCTGGGCCCGGAGAACCCGATCATCGCCGTGAACGTCGGGCTCGCCTTCTGGCTGGGACACCGGCTGCTGCCCCGGGCGCCGGGCGGGCTGTGGTCCGTGCTCGCGGAGGCGGCGACGATCGGCGCGCTGTTCGGGACACCGGTGGCGGCGGCGCTGCTGATCTCCGAGGCGCTGGCGGGGCGGCAGACGAAGGGGCCGCTGTGGGACAGCGTCTTCGCACCGCTGGTCGCCGCCGCGGTCGGCTCGATGACGACCACCCTGGTGGACCATCCGACCTTCGACCTCGACCTGCCCGCTTTCGGGCAGCCCGGGTGGAGCGATCTGCTGGCGGTGCTCGTGATCGCGTCGGTGGGCGCGCTGCTCGCCCTGTGCGCCGTGTGCGCGTTCCCGTACGTCCACGGCGCGTTCGCGCGCCTGGGACACCCGATGCTGGCGCTGCCGGCCGGCGGGCTCGTCCTGGGGCTGCTGGGGGCGCTGGGCGGCCATCTGACGCTGTTCAAGGGACTGGACGAGATCGGGGAGCTCGCGGCCGATCCCGAGGGCTGGTCGGCCGGCCAGTTCGCCACGATGACGGTGGTGAAGCTGGCGGCGCTGCTCGTCGCCGCTTCCTGCGGCTTCCGGGGCGGTCGGATCTTCCCGGCCGTGTTCGTCGGCGTCGCCCTCGGCCTCACCGCCCATGCCCTCGTGCCCGGTGTGCACCCGGCGGTGGGCGTGGCCGGGGGCGTGCTGGGCGTGCTCCTCGCCATCACCCGGCAGGGCTGGCTGAGCCTGTTCACGGCCGCCGCCCTCGTCGCCTCGCCCGCGATCATCGCCCTGCTCTGCTTCGCCTCGCTGCCCGCCTGGCTGCTGGTGACAGGACGGCCGCAGATGCAGTTGCGCGACGATGGAACGGCGGTGCGCTGAGCGTGTGAACCGAACAGGCCCCTCGATCCGATGAAGCGGCAGAACGCCACTCGGCGGTCGCCGCTCCGCCAGTTGGGAGAACAAGCCATGCCCCTCCACAAAGGCCCGCAGAAGCCCGACGAGCGTCCTCTGTCCGTGAATCCCTTCTACGGCGAGGCCAACCCGGTCGGCGGAATGACGGAGGCGCCGCCGAAGCACCGGCTGCCGGACTCGCCGATGCCGCCGTCGACGGCCTATCAGCTGGTGCACGACGAACTGATGCTGGACGGCAATTCGCGGCTCAACCTGGCCACCTTCGTCACCACGTGGATGGAGCCGCAGGCCGGGGTGCTGATGGTGGAATGCCGGGACAAGAACATGATCGACAAGGACGAGTATCCGCGCACCGCCGAGCTGGAGCGGCGCTGTGTGGCGATGCTCGCCGACCTGTGGAACGCACCCGATCCCTCGGCGGCCGTGGGCTGTTCGACGACCGGGTCGAGCGAGGCGTGCATGCTCGCGGGGATGGCACTGAAGCGGCGGTGGTCGCTGCGCAACGCCGACCGCTACCCCGGCGCCCGTCCGAACCTCGTGATGGGGGTCAACGTCCAGGTCTGCTGGGACAAGTTCTGCAACTTCTGGGAGGTGGAGGCCCGTCAGGTCCCCATGGAGGGGGACCGGTTCCATCTCGACCCGCAGGCGGCGGCCGAGCTGTGCGACGAGAACACGATCGGGGTCGTCGGCATCCTCGGCTCCACGTTCGACGGGTCCTACGAGCCGATCGCCGAGCTGTGTTTGGCCCTGGACGCTCTCCAGGAGCGGACCGGCCTCGACATCCCGGTGCATGTGGACGGCGCGTCCGGCGCGATGATCGCGCCTTTCCTCGACGAGGACCTGGTGTGGGACTTCCGCCTCCCGCGCGTGAGGTCCATCAACACCTCGGGGCACAAGTACGGGCTCGTGTACCCGGGGGTCGGCTGGGCGCTGTGGCGCGACAAGGAGGCCCTGCCGGAGGAACTCGTGTTCCGCGTGAACTACCTGGGCGGCGACATGCCGACGTTCGCGCTCAACTTCTCCCGGCCGGGCGCGCAGGTCGTCGCGCAGTACTACACGCTGCTGCGGCTGGGCCGCGAGGGCTACCGAGCCGTGCAGCAGTCCACGCGGAACGTGGCCCGGGGCATCGCCGAGCGGGTGGAGGCGCTCGGCGACTTCCGGCTCCTCACGCGGGGCGACGAGCTGCCGGTGTTCGCCTTCACCACGGCTCCGGAGGTGAAGTCGTACGACGTCTTCGACGTCTCCCGGCGGCTGCGCGAGAGCGGGTGGCTGGTGCCCGCGTACACCTTCCCGGCGAACCGGGAGGATCTGTCCGTGCTGCGAGTCGTCTGCAGAAACGGCTTCTCGGAGGACCTCGCCGAGCTGTTCGTGGAGGACCTGACCCGACTGCTGCCGGATCTCCGGCAACAGTCGGAGCCGTCGACGAGGGACAGGGAGGCGGCGACCGGGTTCCACCACTAGCGGTTGCATGAGGGTCGAGGTCGCCCGCGACGGTTTCGGTGGCAGCCCGGTTCCGTGCGGGCGGCGTCTCGGCCGTCGGGAGAGGCGGCGGCCGGCGGGAGCCGCGCGGGGTCGGTGGGGTCGGTGGGGTCGGTGGGGTCAGCGGCTCATATGGGCGAACTTTCTTACGGTGAGGGGGAAGAAGAGCGCCAGCAGGGCCAGGGGCCAGCCGACCGCCGTCCAGATGTGGGCGGGGTCCGCGCCCAGACCGCCGAAGAGGTCGCGCACCGCTGTCGCCGTCCGGGACATCGGGTTCCACTCGACGGCCGTGCCCAGCCAGCCGGGCATGGCGGCGGGGGTGGCGAGGGCGTTGGAGAGGAAGCCGACCGGCCAGACCAGGATCTGCACGGCCTGCACCATCTCCGGTTTCCCGGCCACCAGTGCCAGATGGATGCCGATCCACAGCATCGCGAAGCGGAAGAGAAGGAGGAGACCCACCGCGCCGAGGAAGGCGCCCGGTCCGCCCTGGGGACGCCAGCCGAGGGCGAGGCCGACGACGATCAGCACGGCCAGCCCCAGGACCGACTGAAGCATGTCGGCCGCCGAACGGCCCACCAGGACGGCGCCGTCGGCCATCGGCATCGCCCGGAAGCGGTCGATGACGCCCTTGTTCAGGTCCTGGGTGACGGCGAGCATCGTGCCCTCCAGGCCGAAGGCCATGGTGAGCGCGAGCATGCCGGGCATCAGGTAGTCGAGGTAGTCGCCGCTCACCCCGCGGCCGCCGCCGATCAGGTAGCCGAACATCAGCAGCAGCATCACCGGGAAGACGAGCCCGACGACCACCCGGCCCGGATGCCTTGCCCAATGGGCGAGTTCGCGCCGGGTCATCGTCCAGGAATCGGTCAGCGGGTACGTGTTCACACGGGCTCCTTGGTGCGGTCGTCGTGGCCGGTCAGGTGGAGGAAGACCTCGTCCAGGGTGGGGCGGCGCAGGGCCACGTCCTCCGCCTCGACGCCGGCCTCCTCCAGGGCGCGGACGACGCCGGCGAGAGCGGCCATCCGGTCGGTGACGGGAGCGCTGAGCAGACGGCGGTCGGGGTCGACGGTGACGTCCTCCTCGGGCAGGGGCAGCAGTGCGAGGGCGGTGCCCAATTGGCCGGCGTCGCGCAGGACGACGTCGATGCGGTCGCCGCCCGTCAGCGTCTTCAGCTCGTTGGCCGTGCCGTCGGCGATCAACCGGCCCCGGTCGACGACGGAGATGCGGTCGGCGAGCTGGTCGGCCTCCTCCAGGTACTGGGTGGTGAGCACGACCGTCGTCCCGCCGCCGACCAGTGAGCGGACCGCGGACCAGACCTCGGCGCGCCCGCGCGGGTCGAGGCCGGTGGTCGGCTCGTCCAGGAAGAGCACCTCCGGGTCGATGCCGTGTCGGTTGCCGATGAGGGAGGCGGCGAGGTCCAGGCGGCGGCGCATGCCTCCGCTGTAGGCGCTGACGGGCTTGCGGCCGGTGGCGGTGAGGTCGAAACGCTCCAGGAGCTCGTCGGCGCGCCCGCGCGCGGGGCGGGCGCCCAGGTGGTGGAGGCGGCCGAACATCTCCAGGTTCTGCCGGCCGCTCAGCTCCTCGTCGAGGGCCGCGTGCTGGCCGAGCAGACCGATGCGCAGGCGGACCTCCCGGGCCTGGCGCACCACGTCGTGGCCGGCCACCTCGACGCGTCCGGAGTCCGGTCGCAGCAGTGTGGACAGGATCCTGACCAGGGTCGTCTTGCCCGCGCCGTTCGGTCCGAGCACGCCGTGCACGGTGCCTCGGGCGACCGTGAGATCGAGCCCGTCCAGTGCCTGTGTGTCGCCGTACCTCTTGCGTACGCCTTCGACGGCGATCGCCCGGTCAACCATGGCAGTCCCCCAGCTCGTCAACTAATCAAACTTGATTACTCACCCAAAGTAACTCCACGGACATCACTCGTCAAACTTGATTAGCCAGCCGGATCGCCGGATGACCGGGTCAGCGGGAGTCCCCCGGATGCCGCTCCCCCGTCGCGTACGGGTTCTCCGCACCCTCCGCCAGGACGCCGACGAACGGCTCGCCCTCCCCCGCGAAGGTGTACGCGCCGCCCTCGATCCGCGCGATCAGGCCCTGGGTCCACTCGGCCTCGGCGTCGGCGGTGTGGATCCACAGGTTCATGATCTCCCCGATGTGGCCCAGCTGTTCCGGGCCGTCCTCGGGGACGTAGTGCTCGGTGACGGCCGCGCGCCACGCCTCGATGCCGCGGATGCGGTCCTTCAGGAGCGACACCGCCTCCGCGCGCGGGAGGTCGACGACGAAGCCGATGGCCGCCGACTTCACGTCCGTCTTCTGGTCGTAGGAGGTCAGCGCCTCGCGGAGCAGCCTGAAGTACTCCTCGGTGCCTGCCTCGGTGATCTCGTACTCGGTGCGCGGCGGGCCGCCCGCGGTGGACGGCGCCGTCTCGTGCTCGCGCAGCAGTCCCTGCTTGGCCATCTGCTTCAGGGCGTGGTAGATCGAGCCCGGCTTGGCGTTGGACCACTCGTGGGCGCCCCAGTACTCCAGGTCGCCGCGCACCTGGTAGCCGTGGGCCCGCCCGTGCTGGCGCACGGCGCCCAGCACGAGAAGACGGATCGCTGACATGCGCCCAGGTTATGACCTCGGCCTGACGGCCCCGTCGCGTGGCCCCGCCGCGCGGACGCTCAGAACGGGAAGCCGCTGCGGCCGTGCTGGACCGAGATCCACTTGGTGGTGGTGAAGGCCTCGATGGTCGTCTCGCCGTTGAGGCGGCCGACGCCGGAGTTCTTCTCGCCGCCGAAGGGGACGAGCGGCTCGTCGTGGACGGTGGCGTCGTTGACGTGGAACATGCCGGTGACGATCTGCCGGGCGAAGGCGACGCCCCGCTCGGTGTCGGCGGTGTGGACGGCGCCGCTCAGGCCGTACGGGGTGTCGTTGACCAGGCGTACGGCCTCCTCCTCGCCGTCGAAGGTGTTGAGGAAGACGACGGGACCGAAAACCTCCTGCCGGAGCAGGGCGGAGTCGGCGGGAAGGTCGGCCAGGACGGACGGCTCGACGAGGTTGTCGGTGGTCGTGCCGTGCACGAGGGGGTTCGCGCCCTGGGCTATCGCCTGTTCGACAACGCTCGACACCGCCTCCGCCTGCGAGGGGTTGATCACCGGGCCGATCGCGGTCTGCGGGTCGCGCGGGTCGCCGGCCTTGAGGGTCCGCACCTTGGCGACGAACTTCTCGGTGAACTCGTCGGCGATCGACCGGTCGACCAGGACCCGGTTGGCGGCCATGCAGACCTGGCCCTGGTGGACGAAGCGGCTGAAGACGGCCGCGTCGACCGCGTAGTCGACGTCGGCGTCGTCGAGGACGACGAACGCGCTGTTGCCGCCGAGTTCGATGACGGCCCGCTTGAAGTGCGAGGCGGCGACGGTGGCGACGTGCCGGCCGACCTTGTCGGAGCCGGTGAAGGAGATGACCCGCGGGACGGGGTGCTCCAGGAAGGCGTCGCCGATCTCGGCGATGTCGGTCACGACGACGTTCAGCAGGCCCGGCGGCAGACCGGCGTCCTCGAAGAGCTTGGCGATCACGGTGCCGCCGGAGAACGGGGTGTTCTGGTGCGGCTTGAGCACCACGCCGTTGCCGAGGGCGAGCGCCGGGGCGACGGACTTCAGCGACAGCAGGAACGGCACGTTGAAGGGGCTGATCACACCGACCACGCCGACCGGCTCGCGGTAGACGCGGTTCTCCTTGCCGTCGATCGGCGAGGGAAGGATGCTGCCCTCGGTGCGCAGCGACAGATGGACCGACTCGCGCAGGAACTCCTTGGCGAGGTGCAGTTCGAAGGCGGCCTTGCCGAACGTGCCGCCGGCCTCGTTGACGAGGATCTCGCTGATCTCCGCCTCGCGCTCCTCGACCAGCCGCAGCACCTTCTCGAACACCGCGCGGCGGGCGAAGGCGTTGGTCGCGGCCCACTCCTTCTGGGCGCGGGCGGAGGCCTGATAGGCCTCGTCGACCTCGCCGACGGTGGCTATGGTGATCGAGGCGAGCTTCTCGCCGTCATAGGGATTGCAGACGATGATGTCCCAGTCGCCCGTACCCGGACGCCACTCACCGTCGATGTACTGCTGGGCCAGGTCGGTGAAGTACGACGACGACATGTGATCCCTCAATCCCCTGCTGCGATCGGCCGCGATCGATCGGCATCATGATCTGACCCGATCCCATCTGATCACACGTCATCGTACGGGTGACTCAAGGGAGTTGGGGGGCAAGTTGGGGAGCATCTCGGACCCTCTAGGGGAATCCCTAGGTACCGGGCCGGAAACAGGGTTCGGGAACGTGGGCCAGGGCTGAGCCGGGGCTGAGCCAGGACCGGGCCAGGACCGGGCCAGGACTGGACTAGGACAGCTGGATCAGGCCGCGCAGCAGGTCGCGGCTCTCGTCCGGGCCGGGGCTGTCCTGCTGGAGCTCCTTCAGCGCCTGCTCGTACTGGGCGACGTCCTCGCGCTTGTCCAGATAGAGGGCGCTGGTGAGCTGTTCCAGATAGACGACGTCCTGCAGGTCGGACTCCGGGAAGCTCAGGATCGTGAAGGCGCCGGACTCGCCGGAGTGCCCTCCGAAGCTGAACGGCATGACCTGAAGCCGTACGTTGGGGCGCTCGGAGACGTCGATCAGATGCTGGAGCTGCCCGCGCATCACCTCGCGGTCGCCGTAGGGCCGGCGCAGGGCGGCCTCGTCGAGGACGATGTGGAAGTCGGGGGCGTTCTCGGCGACGAGGTACTTCTGCCGCTCCAGGCGCAGGGCCACACGCCGGTCGACGTCGGCCGCGTTCGCGCCCTTCATGCCACGGCTGACGACGGCGTGCGCGTACGCCTCGGTCTGCAGCAGACCGTGCACGAACTGGACCTCGTACGCGCGGATCAGCGCGGCCGCGCCCTCCAGGCCGACGTAGGTGGGGAACCAGTTGGGCAGGACGTCCGAGTAACTGTGCCACCAGCCCGCCACGTTGGCCTCGCGGGCGAGTCCGACGAGCGACTGGCGCTCCGCGTCGTCCGAGATGCCGTACAGCGTCAGCAGGTCCTCCACGTCCCGGGTCTTGAAGCTCACCCGGCCCAGTTCCATCCTGCTGATCTTCGACTCCGACGCTCTGATCGAGTAACCCGCCGCCTCGCGCGTGATGCCTCGCGCCTCACGCAGCCGCCGTAGTTGCGAGCCGAGCAGCATCCGCCGCACCACCGATCCGGGCTCTCCCGCGCTCACGTTCGCCAGCCTCCCCAACCGTCTTAGGGGCCGCAGTCTGCCACTAAAACACTTCGAGCAGTACTCGTCCGATTACAGAGATGGAAAGAAGCCAAAGGATACGCACAGAGCAGCGCGAGGGAAGAGTGAGGGGAAAGCAAGAGAAGTGCCCGCGATGAGCGAGAAGTTGGCGGAAAAAATGGCCAAGAAGCGGTACGGGCGGGTCCATTTCGGTCACGTGCACGTGCATCTGCCCTTGCATCCGCAGTGCGCATCAGAAACCATGGTCTCGCGCCACCGCTGCATCGCAACGACCGCGAATCCCGGGAGTGCCTCGCATGGGGACGAATGGATCGACCATGCTCGAGCCGTTACGGCAGGGCCTTCCGCCGCTGGATCCCGCGGCCGTGTCCAACGCCGCCTCCTGCGCTCTGCCCGCCCGCTTCGAAGCGGTGCGCGAGGCACGACAGTTCACCAAGAGGACCCTCGGCCAGTGGGACGTCGGCGACCGTTTCGACGATGTCTGTCTGGTCGTATCGGAGTTGGTGACCAACGCACTGAGACACGGACTGTCGTCCCCCGAGGACGGCGGCTCGTGCGCACTCGATCACTCGGGCGCGCCTGATCAGCAGCATCCGCCCGTGCGGCTGCATCTGATGCGGTGGACCGAGCGGTTGGTGTGCGCGGTGCGCGACCCCAGTAAGGACAGCCCCCTGCCCCGGGACAGCGAGGACTTCTCGGCCGAGTCGGGGCGCGGGCTCTTCCTCGTCGACTCCTTCGCCGACAGCTGGGGCTGGCACCCGCTGTCGGGCAGCCTGGGCGGGAAGGTCGTCTGGGCGCTGTTCCGGCTGCACACGCCGGCCGAATGACGAACCGCGGCGTTTCTTGACGCCGCGGTTCTACGCGCGTTGTAGGTGTTTTCCCACGACATGTACGAAGTGTGCGGCGACGGCGAGGGCGTCGGGGATGCCGAGAACATCGAGGACGTCCAGGGACGTCAGCTCGCGATCAGGTGGTCGAACTCGCCGTCCTTGATGCCCAGCAGCATCGCCTCGATCTCGGCGCGCGTGTAGACGAGCGCGGGGCCGTCGGGGAAACGCGAGTTGCGCACGGCCACGTCTCCGCCCGGCAGCCGCGCGAACTCCACGCAGGAACCCTGCGAGTTGCTGTGCCTGCTCTTCTGCCAGGCAACCCCGTACAGCTGTGTGGCCGTCATGCCGTTGTACACGTCATGCCCCCCGTCAACGTGGTGGTCCACAGGTCGCTCCCTGGTGGTGCACTGGCTGTTGTGGCCATTGGTGCCGTGGTCAACTGTCCCGGATCATAACCCCGTTCACGTGCAGTCGCATGAGCAGATGCACGTGCACACGGGGTACTTGCGCGGTTACAGCTTTGACGCCCTCTTTACCCGACTCGTTCGGCTCGTCGGCCGTCGTGCGGGCCATGTGAAAGTCGTCCGGATCGAAACCACTCGTGTACTAGGAACAGACGCGTGACACGGCCGTCCTGTTCCGTCGACGCGGCACCGGATCGGCGGAGGGCAGGTCGAGGGCACCGCCGAAACCGTCCTGAAAGAGGCGGTTCCGGCGGACGCCCGGCATCCGCTCGGCACGGTAGGCCGCACCTCCGGATGTGGGGCCGCGCCGCCGGCGCCAGGGGCGATCGGCGGCGGACGGTCGGACGTCGGGGCGCGCGGACGGCGGCCCGCCGACGCCGAAAACCCCCGACACCCTGTCGGTCCGACGACGATGCGTCCCGCACCGGTGGACGCGGGCCGCCCCGGGACCCCGTATCCCCCGACCACGGACGACGACAACCGCCGCCCCCCGCGTACGACGGTGAGATCGGCGACGCGGATCGGGTGGCGGCGGCTGTGTGCATGAGGCCGGGATCGGCTGGTCGTCGGGCAGACGACGCAGGCGAGTGGCCAGGGATCAGCGGACTGGAGGTCCGATTGTGCTCGTACAGATGATGGGGACCCTGTACGGAGACGGATGGATCAAATGTACGGACGGCGGCGGGGCCGGGCGAAGGGTGGGTGGACAGGGTAGGCGCGTACAGGACACGCGGGGGTAGGAGCGGGGACGCCATGTGCGGGCCAAGTGCAGGCCGGGTGCAGGTCAGGTGCAGGCCGGCTGAACGTCAGGTACGCGGTCGGGGCAGGGTCAGCGGGTCGGGGCGTACGGCAGGAGGGCCATTTCCCGGGCGTTCTTGATCGCTCGGGAGAGTTGGCGTTGCTGTTGTGCGGAGACTCGGGTCACTCGGCGGCTGCGGATCTTGCCCCGGTCGGAGATGAACTTCCGCAGGAGATCGGTGTCCTTGTAGTCGATGTAGGTGATGTCCGCCTGGTCGAGAGGGTTGGGCCGGGGCTTGGCGGGCCTGCGCTCGGGCTTGCGGGACGTGGGGGACATGGGGGTCAGACCTCCAGGAGGGTGTCGAAGGCGGGCGGCAGCCGCTTCCAGGCGGCGCGGCCGGCGGCGTACTCGGCGTCCGTGAGCAGGCAGGACTCCAGGAGGTGTGCCAGACCGTCGCGGTCGAGACCGGGGGACGTGAAGACCAGGTGCTGGCAGCAGTCGCCGTGCTCGGGGTGCCAGTCCAGCGCGGCGGCGGCGCGGCGCACCGGCGGGACCAGGTCCCAGGCCGCGTCGGGGAGGGACGCCAGCCAGGGACCGGCCGACTCCACGCACAGGGCTCCGCCGGCCGCGTCCCAGTGCAGCAGCACGTCGGGTCTGTCGGCGAGCCAGAACCGGCCCCGGCTGCGGGCGGCCGCGCAGGTCAGGTCCTCCAGCGCGGCGTACAGCCGCTCCGGGTGGAACGGGCGGCGCCGACGCCAGACGAACGTGCTCACACCGTGTCCGTCGGCCTCGGCGGGGAGGAGCGCGCAGGCCGGGTGCTGGGCCGCGGCGGCCGACTCGACGTCGAAGCCGGCCAGCACGGCACGCGCCAACGGCGACTGCGCATACGACAGTTCCGTTGGCTGTGCATCCGCACGGGCGGGTGGCGTGATCCTGACCTGGCGGGCCGTCGGGTGCAGCTGCGCCAGCAGCTCGCGGTCCTCGTCGTCGGCCTCCTCGGAGTCGACGACGGCCAGGACGGGGGCGTACTCCAGCTGCCGCGCGAAGGTGTCGGCGACGGTGCGCTGGTCGGTGGCGGCCGCGGCGAGGCCGACGTCGGCGAGGTCGTCGCCGTTGCCGAGACAGGGCAGGAGCAGTGCCGGGTCGACGGCGGTGACGACGCCGGTGACCGTGAGCCCGCCGGCCACGACCACCTCGGCCATGGCCTTGGGCTCGACGGAGTCCCACAGTTCGACCACCGCGAGGCGCGTGCCGCCGTCGTCCGCCAGCCGGCGCAGCTCGGGCACCAGGTCCTCGCGCAGCGCGCAGCAGGCGCAGTCGTTGACCAGGGGCGCCTCGCCGGCCGAGAGGATGCCGGTGGCGTCGCCGACGGTCCGCACGACCGTGCCCCCCGCGGCCGTCGCGAGGTCGTGGTGGAGGACGACGCTGCCGGGGACGTCGGCGAGCAGACGCGCGACCGTCGCCCGGCGGGCGTCGGCGTGCAGCCCGCCGACGATCACGACCGACAGGCTCACGCCCCGCCCCGCTTCCCGTAGCGGCGCTCGAAGCGCTCGACGCGGCCGGCCGTGTCCAGGACGCGGGCCGTGCCCGTGTAGAAGGGGTGGCTGACGTCGGAGATCTCGACGTCGACGACGGGGTAGGTGTTGCCGTCCGCCCACTCGATCGTCTTGTCGCCGCTCATGGTGGAGCGGGTGAGGAAGGCGTGGTTCGCGGCGCGGTCACGGAAGACGACAAGACCGTAGGCCGGGTGGATTCCCTTGCGCATGGCGGTGGTTCAGCGCTCCTCTCGGAAGTCGACGTGACGGCCGACGACGGGGTCGTACTTGCGCAGAGTCATGCGGTCCGGATCGTTGCGGCGGTTCTTGCGGGTCACATAGGTGAAGCCCGTGCCCACCGTGGACCGGAGCTTGATGACCGGGCGGAGTTCGTTGCGTGCCATGCTGCTATCTTACTGAAAATGAATTCCATTAGCACTATCGATCCTGGCATCGACCGAGGAGAGGTACGTCACCCGTGTCCGCGCACTGCATGCTGACCGGCGCCCAGCCGGGCTTCGGCAACCGCATCTCCCACTCCCACCGGCGCACGTCCCGCCGCTTCGACCCGAACATCCAGAGCAAGCGGTACTGGCTGGCGAGCGAGGGCCGCCACGTACGGCTGCGGCTGAGCACGAAGGGGATCAAGACCGTCGACGTGATCGGCGTCGAGGCGGCCGTGGCGCGCATCCGCGCGCGGGGGGTGCGGGTCTGATGGCGAAGAAGAGCAAGATCGCGAAGAACGACCAGCGGCAGGAGGTCGTCGCGCGGTACGCGGCGCGGCGGGCCGAACTGAAGGAGATCGTCCGGCGGCCGTCGTCGACCGAGGCCGAGCGGGACGCGGCGCAGCGGGAGTTGCGCGCACAGCCGCGGGACGCCAGCGCGACGCGCGTCCGCAATCGGGACCAGGTGGACGGCCGCCCGCGCGGGTACTTCCGCACGTTCGGGCTGTCCCGAGTGGGGCTGCGACAGCAGGCGCACGCGGGGTTTCTGCCCGGGGTCCGGAAGTCGTCCTGGTAGTCCCCGAAGATCACAGGCCGTCCCCAGGGTTCTGCTGAGGCTTGCTGGTAGCTTGCTGCGGTCCTTCCCGGTCGATCGGGCTCCTCCGGTCGACCGAGCCGGCCCGGCTACAGCTTGGGAGCTTGCAGTGACTTCGGCGATCTTCTCGCGAGGCATGTCCCGTCGGCCGGTGCGGGCCGCGGCCGTGGCCGCCGCGCTGACGGGCACGCTCGTGCTGACCGCGTGCAGCGACGACGGGGGGTCCGACGCCGGCTCGTCGGCCACGCCCACGACGGCGTCCACGTCCACGTCGACGTCGGCCGCAGGCGCCGGGGCGACGAGCAGCGCGACGGATTCCTCCTCCTCCGTCTCCGTCTCCGCCGAGTTGGAGGGCAGCTGGCTGGCCACGACGGACGGCAAGGCCGTCGCCCTGATCGTCACCGGGAAGCAGGCCGCGCTCTTCGTGACCGGCGGGACCGTGTGCAGCGGGACCGCCGGCGAGGAGGCGGGCATGCAGATGATCCACCTCAAGTGCACCAGCGGGACGGACGGCGCACGGACGACCGGCATGGTCGACTCCGTCGACACGAAGTCCCTCGCGGTCACCTGGACCGGCGCGGTCGGCAAGGAGACCTTCGCCAAGGCGGAGGGCGGCCAGTGGCCGTCAGGACTCCCGACGCCCGGCCTCGGATGACGACGGACTCCGGTGACCCCCGGCCTCGGATGACGACGGGCTTCCGGTGACGCCCGGCCTCGGGTAGCGAAGCGGTCACGAGGCCGGGGGCGCGCGAGAATTCGCCGCACGCGTGCGTGATGATCCTTCGAGCACCGTCACGTAACCCTAGGGATCACTCATGCGCGCCGTTCCCCTCACCGTCGCCGCCCTCGCCGCGGCCCTGCTCCTCACCGCCTGTGGCGGCGGGGACGACAGCGGCTCCGACAGCGACGAGAGCAAGTCCGCCGAAACCGCGAGCGCCGCCGAGTCCGCAGGCCCCAACGGGACCACCTGCGCCGTCGGCGACCTCGGCCAGGAGGTCGGCCCCGTCAACGCCGCGCCCGCCGCCGGAGACAGCGGCAACGTCACCGTCACGCTCACCAACAAGGGCGAGGAGTGCATCCTGGAGGGCTTCCCCAAGATCGAGCTCCAGGCCGGCGACAGCTCCGCGACCGTGGCGAACGACGCGGCCGCCCAGGCCCAGGCGCTGACCCTCCCGGCGCAGGGCACCGCCACCTTCACGATCACCTATGTGCGCGGCGAGGACGGCGGCGACAAGAGCCTCGCCGTCAAAACGGTGCAGTACGCGGTGCCGAACGCCTCGGCCACCCAGAGCTTCCCGTGGTCGTACGGCGAGGTCGCCCTGAAGAGCACGGACGCGGCGGACGCGACCGTCAGCGCCTTCCAGCAGGCCGGCGACTGACCTACGGCCGGGGCGTCACGGCAGCCAGGGCGTCACGGCAGCCGGGGCCGGGAGTGCATCCTGGCCCGGTCCGCCGCTTCGGCGCCCTCGGTCCAGCCCGCCTCGTCGGTGACGCCGCGCAGGCGGGTGGAGACCGTCTCCGGGAACATCCGGTCCGTGGCCGCGGTGACCGCGACCTCGCGGGAGGCGAGCACCGGCAACAGGTCGTCGGTCACCTGGGTCCCGGCGGCGGCCGCGATCTCGCCGAGCCGGGCGCCGATGCGGTGGGCGTAGGCGGCGAGGAAGGACTGCCGGAAGGACTTGGTCCGTCTGCGGCCGCCGGCCCGCTGGGCCGCCTCCGCCTTCGCCATCGCGGACTGCGCCTGCACCAACAGCGAGGTGTAGAGCAGCTCCACCGTCTCCAGGTCGGCCTCGAAGCCGACGACCGTGGAGAAGGCGAAGGGTTCGTTCCACACCGCCCGGCAGTGGTTGGCGTCGGCGACCGCGTCCAGCAGCACCGCCTTCGCCTGCTCGTACGGCGGCTCGACGCCGATCCGGCAGGCGCCGGGCGCGTCCGGGTCCGGGGCCTGGGCGTCGAGCAGCGCCTCGTCGACGCTGTGCCGGGCCATCAGCTCCTGCGCCTTCGCCGTCAGCGCCTCCGCCTCCTGCGGAAACCCGGTCGCCTCGGCCTTGGCGAGCAGGGCGCGGATACGGGTGAGCATGCGGGAGTCCGACCGACGGCCCGACCCGGAGCCCGGCTGACGCTCCTGAAGCGGTTCGAGGGCGGGCAGCCGCAGCAGCAGGCGGTACAGCTCCAGGACCGTGGTGGCGTGCGAGAAGCGGTCGGCGCGGGGCGAGGGCTCCGTGGTGGGCTCGTCGAGCTCTTCGAGCTGCGCGGACCAGCGGGGGCCGCGCGCACGGTCGTCGGCCGACTGCGCCCGGATCAGCGACGCGAGCACGCGTGCGTGGACGGCGTCCAGGTCGCGCCGCACGATCCGCACCACGTCCGCGGGCTGCCAGCCGCGCCGCCAGAGCGCCGCCACGAACTCCGCGCCCCGCCGCGCGAGCTCGGCGTCGGCCGCGGGGTCGGCGGCGAGGACCGACGCGCCGGTGTCGAGGGCCGCGTCGGCGGTTTCGTAGAGGGCGGCCTGGAAGGCTCGTTCGACTGTGCTGCTCACGGGTCGATCGTGCCATGCGCGCGCGAGCAAGTGACAACCTCGGGTTGACAGTCATGGACTGTCAACCTAGGGTTGACATATGACGACTCCACGACCCGCCACCACCGGCCCTGGTACCTCCATCCGCCTCGACGACCTCATCGACGCCATCAAGAAGGTCCACAACGAGCCGCTCGACCAGCTCCAGGACGCCGTCATCGCCGCCGACCACCTCGGCGACGTCGCGGACCACCTGATCGGTCACTTCGTCGACCAGGCCCGCCGCTCGGGCGCCTCCTGGACCGACATCGGCCGGAGCATGGGCGTCACCCGGCAGGCCGCCCAGAAGCGCTTCGTGCCCAAGGAGTCGGCCGACCTCGACCCCAGTCAGGGCTTCACCCGGTACACCCCGCGCGCGCGGAGCGTCGTCATGGCCGCCCACAGCGCCTCCAAGGCGGCCGGAAACGCCGAGATCCTGCCCGCGCACCTGGTCCTCGGCCTGCTCGCCGAGCCGGAGGGACTCGCGGCGAAGGCGGTCGTCGAGCAGCGCATCTCCCTGGACGCGGTCCGCGAGGCCGCGACCGCCGCACTCCCGCCCAGCGCCGGAGAGGCGCCCGAACTGATCCCCTTCGGCCCGGACGCCAAGAAGGCCCTGGAGCTCACCTTCCGCGAGGCGCTCCGCCTCGGCCACAACTACGTCGGCACCGAGCATCTCCTGCTGGCCCTGCTGGAGCACGAGAACGGCGAGGGCGTGCTCAGCGGCCTCGGCGTCGACAAGTCGGAGACCGAGAAGTACGTGGCGAATGCGCTGGCCAAGCTCGTGAAGGCCCGCGCGGAGGAGGAGCAGGGGGAGCAGGGGGAGCAGGAGGGTTCCTGAGCTTCCTGAGCTTCCTGAGTTTCCTGAGCCGCCGGGTGTCCGGCGTCGGACGTCGGGCGTCGGGCGTCGGGCGTCGGGGGCGTTCCTGGCGCGTTCGATCGGGGCCGTTGTCAGACCCCCCTGCCACACTCGCAGCATGGCCGACCGGTGGGCACTCGCTCCGGCCGAGGACGGTGGCGTGGAACTCGCCCCCCTCGGTCCGGCAGGGCTGCCCGCCGGTCCGGTGCTGCGGGAGGCAGACCTGGCGCGGGCCGTGCGCGAGCGGCCCGACGTCACCCGCTGGGTCTGGCGTTCCACGGCCGAGGTGTATCCGCGTCTGCTCGCCACGGGGGTGCGAGTCGAGCGGTGCTACGACGTCGAGGACGCCGAGACCCTCCTCCTGGGCCACGAGGGGCGCTCCGGTGAGCCCCGTTCGGCGGCCGCCGCGCTGGCCCGGCTGCGCGGCGGCCCCGTACCGCCGGATCCGCCGCAGCGCTCCGCCGCGCCCGGTGCGCAGTCCTCGCTGTTCGAGGCGCAGGACACCGCCGTCCGGCTGCCGCTCGACGACCTCCTCGCCGTCTACGCCGAGCAGCAGCGGCGGCACGAGCGGGCCGAACACCCCGCGCGGATGCGACTGCTGACGGCGGCCGAGTCGGCGGGGATGCTGGTGGCCGCCGAGATGAACCGGGCCGGGCTGCCGTGGAGCGCGGAGGTGCACCGCGCGGTCCTGCACGACCTGCTCGGCGAGCGGTACGCGGGCGGCGGCGAGCCCCGGCGGCTGGCCGAGCTGGCCGACGAGGTGTCCGCCGCGTTCGGGCGCCGGGTCCGCCCCGACCTGCCCGCCGACGTCGTCAAGGCCTTCGCGCAGGCGGGCATCCGGATCAAGTCGACACGGCGCTGGGAGATCGAGAGCCTCGACCACCCGGCCGTGAAGCCCCTGATCGAGTACAAGAAGCTGTACCGCATCTGGGTGGCCCATGGCTGGTCCTGGCTGCAGGACTGGGTGCGGGACGGGCGGTTCCGGCCGGAGTTCCTCGCACACGGCACGGTCACCGGCCGTTGGGTGACCAACGGCGGGGGCGCGCTGCAGATCCCCAAGGTCATCCGGCGGGCCGTGGTCGCCGACCCCGGCTGGCGGCTCGTGGTCGCCGACGCCGACCAGATGGAGCCGCGCGTGCTGGCGGCGATCTCCCGCGACCCCGGGCTGATGGAGGTGGCGGGCCGGGAGACCGACCTCTACCAGTCCGTCTCCGACCGCGCCTTCTCCGGCGACCGGGCCCAGGCCAAGCTCGCCGTCCTGGGCGCGGTCTACGGCCAGACCTCCGGGGACGGTCTGAAGAACCTCGCCGCCCTGCGCCGCCGCTTCCCGCGCGCGGTGGCGTACGTCGACGACGCGGCCAAGGCCGGCGAGGAGGGCCGACTCGTACGGACCTGGCTGGGGCGGACCTGCCCGCCGGCGGCCGGGGCGGGGGGCGAGTCGGCGGAGGAGGCCGGCATCCCGATCACCCCGGAGGACGACGGCGCACAACCTACGGGCCAGGAATGGGTGCCGGGGTATGCCTCGACCAACGCACGCGCGCGTGGCCGCTTCGCCCGCAACTTCGTCGTCCAGGGCAGCGCCGCCGACTGGGCACTGCTGCTGCTCGCCGCGCTGCGGCAGACCTGTGCGGGGATGGCGGCCGAACTGGTCTTCTTCCAGCACGACGAAGTGATCGTGCACTGTCCCGAGGAGGAGGCCGAGACGGTCGTCGCCGCGATCCGGGAGGCCTCCGACCTGGCCGGACGACTGACGTTCGGGGAGACGCCGGTACGGTTTCCGTTCACTGCGGCGGTGGTGGAGTGCTATGCCGACGCGAAGTGAGCGGGTGCGGTGTGAGCAGGCGCGGTGTGAGCAGGCGCGGTGCGATCAGCCGGGTCCGGTGCCCGGCTCGTGGACCGGCTTGCGAAACGGCTCGTCGATCAGCTCCGTGAGTTCCTGTACGACGGCCTTCTCGTCCGTCCCGTCCAGCGCGTCGAGGGCCGCCCGCCACTCCTCGCGCGCGTGCTCCCACTCCCCCTGCTCCCGCAGCAGGAGACCGTGCTGGTGCCGGGCCAGACCCCCGGTGTAGCGGTCGGCGCGGGCGTCGGCGCGGCGCAGGAGTTCGGCGCACTCCCGCAGCGCGCGGGCGCTGCTGTCCGGGCCCAGCGCGCGCAGGGCGCGGACGAGGCCGAGCCGGGTCTGGGACTCGCCGTGCCAGTCGTCATGGCCGCCGGGGATGCGCAGGCTCTCCTCGAAGTGCGGGAGCGCGGCGGCCGGTTCGCCGAGGGCGAGATGGGCGTAGCCGATGTTGCAGTGCGCCGAGTGCTGCACGATGACGGCGCCGATCTCGTCCCCGATGGCGAGCGAGCGGCAGTGCTGTTCGATGGCGGCCCGCGGATCGGTGTGCTCGTACAGGTTGCCGAGGTGGCTGTGGGTGACGGCCTCACCGTGCCGGTCGGCCAACTGCCGCGAGTACTCGAGGCTCTGGCGCAGCGCCGTGCAGGACTCCGCGTAGCGGCCGAGGCCTTCCAGCAACAGCCCCCGGTTGTTGAGGCAGCGCCGGATCCAGGAGAGCCGGTCGAGCCGCCGCCAGATGGCGAGGGCCCGGTCGTTGAGGGCGAGGGCGTCCTGCTGGCGGCCGGTCAGGAAGTGCAGGCCGGCGAGGTCGCCGAGCGCGTACGCCTCGGCCGCCGCGTCCCCGAGCCGACGCGCCGCCCGTAGCGCGGTCCGCCCGAGCACCTCCATCTCGGCGACGCGGCCCTTGCGCTGGAGATAGGGGAAGAGGAGGCGGAGGAGGGTGGAGACGAGGGCAGCCACGGGCGCGCCCGCTTCCTCATCTCTTGTGGTGCTGCCCTCCACCAGCGCGACGATGTTCTCCAGTTCCGTGTCGCCCCAGGCGAAGGCTTCTTCGGGGCCGGGGAAGGGGGGTACGTCCGTGACGTGCGCCGCGTGGGCGGGCGGCTGGGCGGCGGTCGGACGGCGCCGGTCGTCCTCGTCGGGGCCCGCTCCGAGGATGGCGGTGAGGGCGCGTTCGGCTACGGCGGCGTAGTGGTGGAGTGCGGTGCGCAGGGGGTCGGCAGTGCCGTCGGCCCCCGGGAGTTCCGCGAGTTCCGCGAGTTCCGCGAGTTCCGCGAGTTCCGCGAGCTCGCGGGCGAAGTCCCGGACCAGGTCGTGGGGGGTGTAGCGGCCGTATGCCCGCTCCTCCAGCAGGGCGACGTCGACCAGCCGGTTCAGGGCGGCCTCGGCGCGGGGTTCGTCGGTGCCGGTGAGCCGGGCGAGCAGAGGGGCTCCGTAGGCGGGGAGGTCGAGCGCGCCGATGCGGCGGAGGGCGAGCGCGGCGTCCCGGTCGGCCTGGCGTCCGGAGGCGGCGAGTGCGTCGTGGGCGACGGCGAGAGAGCGGCGGACGCTGAGGTCGTCGTACTCCAGGTGCGACAACCTGCCCTCCGTCGCGGCGAGTTGGCCTGCCAACGCATCCGGTGTGAGGGCACTGCGGGCGGCGAGGCGGGCGGCGACGACACGCAGCGCGAGCGGGAGACGTCCGGTGAGGTCGACGAGGGGGTGGGCCGCGTCCAGGCCGGCGCGCCCCTCGCCGGGACCGGAGGCCGCACGCAGCAGGGCCGCGCTGTCCTCGCCGGACAATGGAGCGAGCGGAAAGCGGTGGGCTCCGTCGAGGGCGGTCAGGGGCGAGCGGCTGGTGACGATCACCGCGCAGCCGGGGCCGGCCGGCAGCAGCGGGCGGACCTGGGCGGCGGTGGCGGCGTCGTCCAGTACGAGGAGGGTGCGGGTCGGGGCGAGCAGGGTGCGCAGCAACGCGGCTGCGGCGTCCGGGTGTTCGGGGATGTTCCGGGGTTCGGTACCGAGGTCGCGGAGCAGGGCGACGAGCGCCTGGCCTGCGGTGAGGGGGGTCATGCCGGGGGTGGCACCGTGCAGGTGGAGGTAGAGCTGACCGTCGAAGAAACGTTCCTTCAGAGCGTGGGCGGCGTGGAGCGCGAGCGCGCTTTTGCCTACGCCGGCCATGCCGCTCAGGACGACGACGGGGTAGTTGCCGTCGGCGAGGTCTGCGAGGTTGTCGGTGAGGTCTGCGGGCGGGGTGGGCGCGTCGGACGGGCTGGGCGAGGTGGGCGCGTCGGACGGGCTGGGCGAGGTGGCGGCGAGGGTGCGGAGCAGCTGGCGCAGGGTTTCGCCGCGGCCGGTGAAGTGGGCTGGTGGTGGTGGGAGTTGGGCGGGGAGTTGGACCGGGTGAGGGGTGCGTCGGGAGGAGGGGTCGGGCACCGGAGTCGGGACGGGGAGGGGAGACAGGACCGGGATCAGAGGTGAGACGGGGATGGGAGCCGGGGTCGCAGGTGCGGGCCGGCCCTGGGGCTGGAGATCGTCGGTCGCCGTCGGGCCCAGCACCTCCGCATGGGCCTCGCGTATGGCCGGGCCCGGTTCGATGCCGAGTTCCTCGACGAGACGGGCGCGCAGGTCGCGATGGACGGCGAGGGCCTCGGCCTGACGGCCTGTGCGGTGCAGGGCGAGCATCAGCTGACGCTGGTACGCCTCGCGCAGCGGATACTCGGCGGCCAGGGCCGTCAACTCCGGGACGATGCGTTCGAACCGAGTTCCATCGAGGCCGTCGAGGTCGTCGAGTCCACCGAGTGGGCCGAGCCCGTCGACTCCGCCGAGGGCGAGTTCGGCGTCGTATCGCCACTCCAGCAGAAGCAGCCGGGCCTCCCGCAGGCGTCGCACGAAGGCGTATCCGCCCAGGTCGGCCGGGAGGCCGCTGAGCGGGGCGCCCCGCCACAGCGCGAGCGCCGCCGCGCACTCGCGCAGGACCCGTTCCCAGTTCCGGGCGGCATGCGCGCCGCGCGCCGCGGCGACGTGACACTCGAACACGTGGACGTCGAGCTCGCCCTGTTCGACCCTGAGTTGGTAGCCGGGCGGCACCGCCCGCAGCCGATCCGGGTCGTCCAGCAGTCGACGCAGCCTGGTCACGTGGTTGTGCAGCGAGGCCTGCGCGGACGCCGGCGGCGTGCCGCCCCACAGCGCCTCCTTGAGCGACTCGACGGGGACGATCCGGCCCGCGTCGAGAAGGAGGGCGGCGAGCAGGACACGCACTTTGGGGCTGCGGACGGTGTCGTACGGGAGGTCACCGTCGCCCGGTACGCCGTCCGGCGTGTTGACCGGTATGTCGTCCGGCGTCTCGACCGCTATGCCGTCCGGCGTGTCGTTCGGCGTGTACAAAACCGGTGGGCCCAGCAGTCCGAACCGCAGCCCGTGCCGCCGCATCACGCCGCCCATCGCCCTTCCGCATCCACCCGGCCACCCGGCCACCCGGCCGACGTACCGTCCGTCCGTCCGTCCGTCCGGGCCGTCATACCGTCCGGGCGGAATCCCGCCCTCGGCACGACGATATTCCGCCATCCTGTTCCCTGACGGTTCCGGCGAGAATCGGCTGTCGGTCTGGCCGGAACCCGTGTTCGTCCGACGACTTCAGGCCAAGTGAACGCCAGTGACCAGGGATGACGCGGAGAACCGTTGGCCATATGTTAGCGACTCGTTGGCGCGATCTGATGTGATCACATCATCGGAACCGGCCCGACGGCGCGCGCGTGTCGACGCGCAACTCGGGGGAGTGTCGCCGCCACGGCCGGCTCCGGGGGCGTGCGGGGTCTCAGGTCGGCGGAGGTGAACGACCGGGGGCCCCGCGCCTCGTTGTCTTCGAGCCCCCCGAATGCGCTGAGGGCGGGTCAGATGATCGGAGGCCTGCCCAGCCGGGTCAGCTGCCACACGGTCCGCCACTTCATGGGACGCCGGGGACCCGCCGGTTTCCGCACGCCCTCCGCGAACCCGCCGAACCAGGCCTTGAGGCCGCCGAGCGAGCGGGTGCGCAGGAGGGTGACGGCGATCCAGACGCCCAGGTGGACCGGGATGAGAGGCAGCGGGAGGTTGCGCCGGACCAGCCAGACCCGGTTCCGGGCCGTGACGCGGTGGTATATGGCGTGCCGGGCGGGCGAGGTCTTGGGGTGCTGGAGGAGCAGCTCGGGCGCGTAGAGGATCTTCCAGCCGGCGTCGGTGGCGCGCCAGGCGAGGTCGGTCTCCTCGTGCGCGAAGAAGAACTCGGCGGGCCAGTCGCCGGTCTCGGCCAGCATGGCCATGCTCAGGGCGTGACCGCCGCCGAGGAAGCCGGTGACGTACCCGCCCTGCATCGGGTCGGCAGCGCCGACGCGCGGCACGTGCCGGCGCTGGGTCTCGCCGTGCTCGTCGGCGATGCGGAAGCCGACGATGCCGAGGCGGGGGTCGGCGGCGTAGAGGTCCCGGACGCGGCTCAGGACGTCGGCGTCGACGAGGAGCCCGTCGTCGTCCAGTTCGACGACGACGTCCACGTCAGCGAACTCGCGGAGGCGGGCGAGGGCGACGTTGCGGCCGCCGGGGCAGCCGAGGTTCTCGTCGACGTCGATCGTGGTGACCTCGCCGGGGATCGCAAGGCGCTCGGCGAAGTCGGGGAGGCGACAGCCATTGCCTACAATCACGACGCGCGTAGCGGCCAGGTCCTGCTTGGCCACGGACTCCAACAGCGCGTCGACCTCTGCAGGTCGGTTGCCCATGGTCACCACGGCAACGGCGATCCTCGGCTCCACCACGTCCCTCACTTCGTCCGGCTCTCGACGGCGACCGCGTCCCATGCGGCTTCGTCGTTAACCTAGATGTTGCCTCAGGTGTGGACGTTGCTCCGTCGCCCCCTCATTTTGCTTCGCTTTTGTGAGGGTTCTCCTTCTTCCTCTTGGCGCGTCGACGGACGAACTTCAGCCACGAGCTGCCCTCCCCCAAGGCCGCGACCTTCACATCTACGACACCGAGGGGCAGAAAGAGATCGCGCGGAGCGTTCTCTGTGACATCGCCGACATGCCAGCGGGGGGCGGGCGCATGTGGCGGGGACGCCGGTGCGGGTGCCGGGCCGACGACCGGCTACTCGGTCGCCGCGAAGAGATCGTCAGCGACGGCGGCGTGGACCGCGCGCTGCGACCAGGTGGTGAGCTGGTCGAGGTCGGCGCAGGCTTCGACGCGCTCACGGACGGCGTCCGACACGGGGATGCCACGCCATTCGAGGATACGAAGGGTCATCTCGGCCCGGTCCGCGACTCGGCCCTCTTCGCGGCCTTCTTCGCGGCCCTGTTCACGTACCTCCTCTGCGAGGGGGTGACGCCAGAAGTACTGCATCGCGGTCATGAGTTCCCTCCACATCCGCTGCGCCTGAGCGTCTGTCCGACGTGATCAACGAGCTACGCCGCGTTCAGTTCGCACCACACGAGCTTGCCCCGGTGCCCCATGCGGGACAGCGGCTGCCAGTGCCAGAGATCGGAACAGGCCCGCACGAGGGCCATGCCCCGGCCGCCCTCCTCCTCGCCGAGTTCCTCCAACCGGCGCGGCGGGTCCGGCGGTTCGGGGTCGGCGTCCCACGCGCCGATCTGGAGGACGCCGTCCCGAAAGCGGAGGCGCAGGCAGGCGGGGCCCTTGGTGTACAGGACGGCGTTGGAGATCAGCTCGGAGGCGAGGAGTTCGGCGGTGTCGACGAGGTAGGCGAGGCCGTGGAGGGTGAGGATCAGGCGCAGGGTGCGACGGCAGACGGTGACGGCGCGGGGGTCGGTGGGGATGTAGAGGGAGTACTCCCAGGAGTCGGGGGCGGGGCCGGTTTCAGGCATGGGTCAGCTCCGGTTCGGTGGAGGGAGTCGGATCGCGGGCGGTGGCATGCCTCAGCCGTCCTGGCAGGACGGAGCGGTGCGCTTCCGCAGCGTGTGCGTTGCGTCACCGACAGTACGGGTAAAATTTGGGACGCTGCAAGCCGTTGCCGTAATCTGCCCCTCGAACGAGTCGCTGCCCTCAGGGCAGTTGGGGCTAGGAGGAAGCCATGCCGCGCAGACGGCAGCCCACCGCACGCCAGGAACGCCTAGGTGCCGAGCTACGCAAACTGCGTGAAGCCGCAGGCCTCAAAGCGCGGGAAGCCGCCGCCCTCATCGGGACCGACTCGGCTCAGATGAGCCAGATGGAATCCGGAGTCGCCGGCGTGAGCGAAGAACGGTTGCGCAGTCTGGCATCCCACTACGCCTGTATGGACGAGGCATTCATCGACGCTCTGGTTGCGATGGCCACCGACAGGACGCACGGCTGGTGGGAGAAGTACCGGGGGTTGCTGCCCACGCCCTTCCTGGACCTCGCCGAACTGGAGCACCACGCCGTTCACCGATACGACGTGGAGTTCCTGTACATCCCTGGACTGCTTCAGACGGAGGACTACGCCCGCGCCATCTTCTCCTACAGGGTTCCGGAACTGCCTTACGGTGACCTTGAGTTGCGCGTGCGCCACCGGATGGACCGGAAGGTCGTCATCGAGGACCCCGCCCCGATCCCCTATGAAGCGGTGATCCACGAGTCGGCGCTGCGCATCCGAGTCAGCGACCGGGCCGCTTCCCGCGTTCAGCTCACTCAAGTCCTCGAACTCTCCGAAGCAGACCAAGTCACCGTACGCGTCATCCCCTTCGACCTGGACAGGTTCGCCGGTGCCGCAAGCGCCATGGTGTACGCGGGAGGGATTGTGCCCAAGCTGGATACCGCGTTGCGTGATACGCCGCACGGCACGGCCTACATGGACTCGGAGGCTCAACTCGGTGCACTTCGAACGCTCTTCCGTAAGGTGGAAGCAGCGTCACTGAACCCCGAACGTTCGCGTGACTTCATCCACAGGCTGACGAAGGAACTGTGATGCACGCTGCACCCCCCGACAACTGGCAGAAGTCGTCTTTCTCAGGCTTCGGCGACGGCAACAACTGCCTCGAACTCACCGCCACCCCCACCACCCTCCACCTCCGCGAATCCCAAGATCCGACCACCGTCCTCACCACGACCGTCAGCCCCCTCTCGAGCCTCCTCGCAGGCATACGCGCGGGCTCGATCTGAGGGGGCCGTGGCCGTCCGCGCGTCAGGCCAGCTTCTCTGCCTGGGCGGTGACCAGTTCGGCCGGGAAGGCGAAGTCTCCACCGGAGACCAACGAGCCCGCGTTGGCGAACGTGAAGTGGGCGAGGGTGACACCTGAGCGGAAGACGACGGCCTTCCAGCGGGTGTCGACGCCGGCGAGCGGAGTGACAGCGGTGAACGCGACCGCTTCCTCGCCTGCCGCGGGTGCCGTGTCCTTCGTGATCTTGGTCGCCTTCGTCTCCTCGCCGTCGGCCGTCCACCGGAGACCGCTCGCGCACGCGGTCACCGCGTCGCTGACGGACTTCAGGGCAGCGGCGGCGGCATCCGCACTCGCGTAGGAGGCGAGGGTGATCACGCCGGTGTTGATGTCGATGGCCGCCTCCTCCGTGGTGGGGGTGGCCTCGGCGCTCGCGTTGCCGGTCGCACGGCGGTGGGTGGTGGCAGCGGGTTCGCCCACTGCGGAACCGGCAAACGTGCGGCCCAGGGGCAGGCATGCGTCGTCGGCGACCTCCACCGCGTCCGCGGCGGCGACCTCCGCCTTGGGGGGCGTGGTCACCTCATACACTCCCGCTTCGGCCTTGGTGAGAGACGCCTTGTCCGTACGACAGCTTGGCCACCGCTGGGCGTCCAGCACGGCCGCCGGTGCGGCGAAGTCGTCGGCCGCCGTCTGTTCTTCGGGGACCGCACCGTCGAACGAACCGTGACTACGGAAGACCATCCCCCGTGCGGACGTAACCGCAGGTCGCTGCGGGTAGCACCGCCAGAGTTGCCCTGCGGAGTTCCCTTCCGAGTCGTAATGCACAAACCCTTGATTCCGCACTTCACCTGCGGTTGGCCGCGCGCCTCGCCGTGATTCGTTGACCATGCCACCCGACGCGCCTGTTCATCC
This sequence comes from Streptomyces sp. NPDC002623, assembly GCF_053592635.1. Classification (NCBI taxonomy): domain Bacteria; kingdom Bacillati; phylum Actinomycetota; class Actinomycetes; order Kitasatosporales; family Streptomycetaceae; genus Streptomyces; species Streptomyces sp. NPDC002623. The sequence goes on from NZ_JBSFWB010000014.1 coordinate 102,387, forward strand.
GTCCCCAAGAGTCACACCGGGCGCAGTCTCTGACTCGGCTCCGACCCAGCGATAGTTGTCAGCCTCCAAAGCCCCATCATTGCCCACGACATCGGCGTCACCGCCGGCGTCTACGCCCACGTAAGACTCCGCCTTCAACGCCACGCCATCGACACCCTCGGCAACACCTTCAGCCCGACCGACGGCAACCACGACGACCCACCCGCCGCAGCCGTCGTCCGCTGACGTTGCCGTCAACGACGGGCGGTGACTGAACAAGAAGGCCGCTGGGAAAGTGCTACAACGCACTCCCCGGCAACCTTTCCTATTCTACAGACCAGGCCGATCTGAATCCGGCAGGAAAACCATTCAGGAATTCCGAAACAGCCTCGACAGCTTGATCCCGGTCAACCAGATCAGATCGTTGAAAAATCCCCATCTGGCCACCGCATACGAGCCTTACCTCCTCCTCACTGCACTCGGGATTCTTCAACTGGATAATTTCCCCATCGGGGGATTCACCCGTAACCAAGAAGAGATCCGGACCACCCGCAATTGAGAGGTACCGAAAAGGGTCATCATCTGTCACGGAAACTTCAGTCCATCGACTTCCATCAAGATCCGCGATCGACTGAGAGATTCGTTCCAGCGTCGGATTCTCAACTTCCCAGTCGCGTGTCTTGGAGCCGTGGCGGTCGTCTCCTACCAGCCTAATCATGGAACCCTACCCTAGCGGTCTCGGCGTAGATGGTCTTCGAACTGCGTTGATTGTAAATATACCGGAGGGCGAATGGACCAGTAGCTCTTCAACTCCCAGGCCACGCATCAAGGACCCAACTCCACCAGTTGCTCCGCATGATCGACAGAAGTCCCGATCCACATGGAGAACTGCTCTGGTGCCGGACACCCCGGCATCCTTCGCCTGCTGAAACACATCGGCTTCAGCATGAGTCTTCGTCTGAGCGTTCACACGAATATCGACCGCGCGACCGTGCGCGTTCCTCCCGAAGAAGACCTGCCCATCGATTTGCAGGCGGGCGGCCGTGAAGGAATCGTCCGCGCTGCCGCGTGCGGGCATTCCTTCGCGGGCTCGATAGGCCGCGAGTTCACTCCAACCGCAGTTGTGAACGAGTACGGGCGTGGCCCCCGCCACCACATAGTACGTATGCACCACGCTGACAGTCAGGTTGTGAACCGTCGCGTCCAGCGCCGTCCACCGCTTGACCGCAGTGATCTGGACCAGCGTGCCCGCGCCCGTGCGGAGCCACTGGCCCGACCGCAGGTCGGTCGCGTCGATCCAGTCGCCCAGTTCCGGGACCCAGAAGGGGTGGTTGTCGGTCGCGGTGACCTCGGCGGTCTTCGTGCCCTTCTTTCCGTCCGTGTCGATCGTGACCTTGACCAGGTGCTTGACGCCCTTGCCGAGGATCTCGGCCGTGACCGTCTGTGTCGTGGTCTCGCCCGTTTCCGGATCGGTCGCCAGGACCTTGTCGCCGGCCTTGACGTCCTTGATCTGCTTGGTCGAGCCGTCGGCCATCAGGACCTTGGTGTCCGGGGTGAAGCTGTTGGGCGTCGGGCAGCTCGCGCCCTCACCCCCGCCCCCCGAGTCCTCCTTGCCCGACCCGCTCCGCGACCCACCCGACTTGTTCTCCGCCTTGCCGCCGCCCGCCGAGCCCTTCGACTGGGCGGATCGGCCGGCCTTGGCCTGGGCCGGGTTGCCGCGGGCGCCCGCCGAGCCCGTATGGGACTTCTTCCTCGCCGCCTCCGCGGCACGTTTCGCGGCCTCTCGCGCCTTGCGCTTGGCTTCCGCCGCAGCCGCCTCCGCGGCCTTCTTCGCCTTGATCAGAGCAGCCTTTGCCGCCTTGGCCGCCTTCAAGCCGACCTCGGCCGCCGCCCTCGCCGCACGCCACGCCTTCACCGCCCGCCGCGTGTTCTGGAAGGCCCCCCACATCCTCTTGCTCCCCGAGAAGAGCTTGGTGACCGGAACGGCATCCATCAGCAGGCTGCCGCACGCCCACAGATCGCCCTGCGAGAAGCAGCCCACCACGTCGTCCCAGCCGACGAACCCCTTGAACACAGCCCAACCGGTCGACAGGATCACATCGCCCAGAGAACGGTTCAAAGTCCGCTGATGCGCCGCGATCTCCGCGTCCAGCGCCGCGATCGACGAGTCGAAGCTCGACGCCGACGACTCCGACGCCGACGACGTCAGACCCGACGGATCCGCATGGGTCACCGGGTTGTTGTTGGCGTACGAGTAGCCGTTGGCCTGGAGCGGGTCGCTGTCGTCCAGGACCGGGTCGGCCGAGAGGAAGCGGCCCGTGGTCGGGTCGTACTCTCGCGCGCCCAGGTGGACCAGGCCCGACTGAGTGTCGTCGTCGCCGGTGTGGAACGTCGTGTGCGAACGCGGTGCGAGATTCGCGGCACGGTCCTCGCCCCACGGGTCCCTCTTCGCCGTGCGCACGATCATGCCGCTGTCGAGACGGACCTCGGCCAGCGGAGTGCCGTTGAGGTCGGTCGACTGGGCGAACTTGTACTCGGTCACGCCCGCCGCGTTGTTGGTGCCCTCGCGGTAACGGGTGATCGCCGGACCGCCGATACCCGCGTAAGTACGTTCGGTGTAGCGGACCTTGCCCGTGGTCGTCAGGGAGACCTTGGTGTCGGGCAGGTGCAGCACCGCGCCGACGCTGGTGCGCTCCAGCAGACGGTTGCCCATCGCGTCGTAGACGTACGACGTCTTCGACGCGGGCTTCCACAGCTGGGTCGCGACGGTCGAGTTGCACGCCGCCAGGGTCAGGTCGGTGGTGACCGTGGCGGTGGGCACCGACATGCACAAGCCCGTCGCCACGTGCTTGAGCTGGCCGGTGCTCAGCGTCTGCCAGCGCTGCGCGGCCACGGCGTTGTCGCAGACCTGGATCAGGACGGCCGAGCCCGCCGCGGTGCCGTTCGGCTGTGCGCAGCGCCCGCCGGCGACGAACTGCCCGACCGTGGTGTCCTCGACCGTGCCGTTGTTGTCGGCATCGACCGCTTGGACCCGGAAGTTCTGCGCCTTGCTGCCGTTGCACACGTAGATCTGGATGGCGGTGCCCGCGGCGTTGCTCCCGTTGGAAAGGTCCAGGCACATGTCGCCCGCACCCGTCCAGGCCCCGGAGCCGTCCGTGCCGAAGCCGGTCACGGACTCGATCTGGCCGTCCCAGGTCCAGGTCAGCGCCTGTGCCGTGTCACCGCCCGTGGAACGGGATTCCACCGCGCCCGCGGCGTCGTAGCTCTGCGTCGAGCGCGTCTTGACCTGTGCGCCCGCCGCCGACGTGGAGGTCGTGGTGTAGGAGGTCAGCGTGTGCGGCTGGTCGTTCTTCGCCGTGTCGCTGGTGCCGTAGGCGTAGTCGGTGACCACGTCGCCCTTGGTGTCGCGCACCCCGGCCGTGATGGTCGGGTCGGCCTTGTACGCCGTCTTCTTCGTGCGGTTGCCCAGCACGTCGTAGTCGTACGACTGCCAGTAACCGTCGTTGCCGGAGGAGACGTTGACCGTGCCGTCGGAGTAGACCGGCTCGGCGTCGGTCTTGCCGGTGGCGGTGCAGGCGCCGCCGCCCGGCGTCGTCCACGCCACCTTCAGCTGGCCGAGCGCGTCGTACTTGAAGCACTGCTGGTCGGTCGTCGTGCCCATACGGTCCGCGACGGACAGGACGTTGCCCGAGGCGTCGTAGGCGTAGGAACGCTTGCTGACCTCACTGCCGGGAACAACGGTCGTGTCGGGGGTCGGGGTCTCCCGGACGAGCCTGGTGGTCAGCAGCTCGCCGGTGGACTCGTTGAAGGTGTTCTCCTGCCACAGCCGACGGCCCACCTCGCCCGCGGTCGAGCGCAGCACCTGCCCGTACGGCGAGTACGACGTCTCCGAGGCGTACCAGTCCTGGCCGGACACCGAGGTCGGCAGACCTGCCTCGTTGTAGCGGGTGATCACGTCCTCGGCGTCGAGGCCGCCGGCCGCCGGGGCGGTGTACTTCTTCAGCTGACCGTCGTCGTTGTAGGCGTACGTGTAGGTGTACTGGGTGGCGAATCCCTCGGCGGTCAAGCCCGCGGTCGAGCCCGGGGGCAGGGCCGTGGTCATCGCCGTCGGCTGGTAGTCGGCCGTGTAGCCGCCGATGGAGGTGATGTAGGGCTTGCCGTCGGTGAAGCGGGTGGCCGAGGCGAGCTGGCCCTTGCCGCCGGGCGCGCCGTCGTAGGCGTACACCTGGGCGACGGTGGCGGTCGTGGAGTCCTTGGGGGTGACCTTGATCTCCGACACCCGGTTGAGGCGCTCGTAGCTGTACGAGACGGTCTGGCCTCGGGCGTCGGTCGCCTTGTCCACACGGCCGAACGCGTCGTAGTCGGTGTGGGTCGCGCCGGCGTCCGGGTCGGTGGTGTCGGTGACCCGGCCCAGGGCGTCGTACTTCCACGTGCGGGTGTTGCCGACTTCGTCGGTGCTGGTCACCATGTCGCCGCGAAGGTCGTACGCGTAGGTCGTGGTGACCGCTCCGGCCTCGGTCAGCGAGGTGTCGCTGAACGTGTCCTGGCTGGTGGTGCGGCCCAGCGCGTCCGTCCACACCCGGGAGGCGGGGGTGCCTTGCGGCTGGCGGACGATCGTGTGGTCGAGGCCGTACTGATAACGGGTGCGGCGGTCCGTCGTCGGCACGGGCTTGCCGGCGTTGGTGAACGTCTCGCCCGTCTGCGGGTACGAGCTGTACACGGGCGTGACCGTCAGGACACGGCCCAGACCGTCGTACGTGTACGTGGTCGCGTTGGGAACCAGCGACTCGGAATCGGGGACGACCAGGTTGGTGTCCGGGTCGCCCTCCATGTAGTACGCGTTGCGGGTGTAGCGCACCTGGCCGGAACTGTTGTGGAGGGTGTCGGTGACCAGGCGGCCGCCGTCCACCGCCGGGGTCTGGGTCTGTCGCTGGCGGCCCAGGCCGTCGTAGAGAGTGGTGGAGGACTTGTACGTACCGTCGCCGGCGGCGGTGCTCGGGTTCTCCGAGAGCGACTCGACGACCACGGACACCGGTTTGTTCGAATCGGTGTTGTACGTGTACCTGACCGTCGGGTCGTCGGTCGCGGACTGGGTGGCGTCCCAGGCTGCGACGGCACGGCCGAGCGGGTCGTACTCGTACGACGTGACGCGGTTGTTGGCGTCCGTCGACTTGACGGTGGTGCCGCGGCCCGGCTCCAGGACGGTGATGTCGGTGAAGCCGATGTCCACGCCGGCCTCGACCTTGCTACCGGTGATGGTCTTGATCCCGTAGACCTGGCCGCTGTCCGGTGTGTACTCGGTCTTGTTGACCACGCCCGTCGGGTCGGTGACCTTGACGACACGGCCGACCGCGTCGTACTCCGTCCGCGACTCGGGGTTGGTCTCCGCCCAGCCCGTGCCCGCGCCGGTCGGCGCTTCCGTCCTGGTCACCAGGCCCTTGGTGGGCGCGGCGGTGTGCAGGGCTGCACCGTCGTAGTACATGCGCGAGGCGCTGACCAGCGTCAACGCCGTCGCGCTGGTGACGTCGGCGGAGCAGGTGTCGGCACCAGTGGTGGTGACGGTCTGCGCGACCAGGCCGACGAGGTGGTTCGTCCCCGATGTGTTGTGCACGTACGACGTCGCCGTGCACGACTCATCGCCGGTGACGGACTCGTCGCCCAACTCGTGGACCTTGGTCGGCAGACCGTAGGAGTCGTAGTCGGTCTTGGTGGTCACCGTGCGCAGGAGCTTGCCGTCCGGGCCTGCGACCGAAGCCTTGCTGATGGTCCTGGTCTCGCCGAGCGTGACGCGCTCGGCGACGACGTCGGGGCCGTCGGTGCGGTTGCGGGTGGCCAGGCGGACCGGGGCGTCGGGGAAGTTGATCGAACGGGCCGTCCAGCCGGTGGCGGTGGCCGCGCTCGCGTCCGGGTAGGTCAGCGACTCGGCGACCATGCCGGCGTACGCCTTGAGGTCCTTTCCGAGTACCTCACCGGTCACGTCCGTCATGTCATAGGAGCGCTTGACGTCGTCGGACGCCTTCTCCGGGGTGTCGTCGGCGAGGACGTCGTCGCTCATGCCGCGGAAGTAGCGGGTGACCGACTTGGACGCGGCGGTGCCCTCGCCGGCGTCCGTCACACCGGTGATCGTGGTGACGATCGGGTAGCCGCGCCAGTCGTCCCAGGTGCGGGTCTTGGGGCGGGAGAACTCCCCCTGGCTCTTCGCCCACAGGGCGCCGTTCACCGCGTCGGGGAAGGTCTCGTACCGGTACTGCGTCACGATCTCCTTCGCGTCCGCCAGGCGTGGAAACTCGGTGATCTTGTCGACGACGTACTTGTGGAACCAGGAGATGCGCTTGTCCTCCAGCTCGCCGTCCGCGTGCCAGTAGGCCGGGTAGCAGAGCTGGTCGTTCCTGTCGATCACCGCGCGCGCGGTATTGACGAGGCACTTGCCCTCGGGCGACTTGTAGGCGACGTGGGTGCGGCCGCCGTACTCGGAGACGACGTCCTGGATGCGCAGCCGGGCGAAGACCGGGGAGGTGTCGGAGGCGCCGTTCTGGACGCGGTTGGGCAGTGCGGTCTCGTTGTGGGAGAAGGAGACCGGGTTGAGGGAGGAGGGGGAGCCGTCCACCGCGTAGCCGGTGCGGGTGATGGACTCCAGCCAGAGCGCGGTGTATTCGCCGGTCAGGTTCCAGGGGAAGGACTGCTTGAGGCCCCAGGAGTCGACCTTCGACAGCAGGGTCGTGGTCGCCGAGTCGCCGGCCAGGCCACAGGCGTTGCGCTGCCCGCTCTCGTTGCCGTCGGCGTCGGAGGTGTACTCGGTCAGCCGTACGCCCTGCTCACGCTGGGCGCAGGCGTCGATCGAGGCCAGGCGCTTCCGCGACCAGAAGGTCGGGGAGTACGTCTGGCACTTCTTGCCGGTCGCGCAGGCGAGGTCGGCGGGGGTGTCGAACCAGGGCCGGGTGCGGTCGGACTGCTTGGACTCGAAGTTGCTGTCCGAGCACGCCACGTTCAGGGCGGGGTCGTCGAAGCAGCGCTCGGCGGCGTGGAAGCGCATCCGGCCGAGCGGCTCGTCGCTGAACAGGGAGCCGGAGCGCTGGCCGTAGTCGATGTGGGTGAGGTAGCCGGCCCGGTCGTAGGCGACCGGGGGCTTCTCCTTCATGTTCTGGGCGTAGGCGTTCTTCTCCTTCTCCCACCACAGCGTCATCGCGTTGCCGCTGGTGTCCACGACGTAGTCGAGCTGGAAGCGCCAGCCCTGGTCGCAGAAGGAGTCCGCGAACTTCGCCGCGTGGCAGGGGTCGGCGCTGTGGTTGCCCGCGACGGGCACGTTCAGCACCGAGTTCGTCTCCGGCTTGCCCGAGGACCAGCCCGGCAGGCGGTTGAGACCGAAGTAGTACTGCGTGCCGTCGTCGGTGGTGGCGCGCCAGAACTCGCCGTCGTTGTCACCGTTGCCCGAGGTGTGGGACACGTTGCCGACGACGGACTCGTAGTCGGCCTCGGTCAGCAGCTCCACCCGCGTGTTCTCGCCGCGGGCGCTCTTCCACTCCTTGGTGGTGCCGACACGGACCAGCTCGGTGGTGGTCCCGTTGAGGGAGAGGACGGCGTTGTCGCTGCCCCAGCACTGGTCGCCGGTGAAGTGCTTGTCGTTGTTGCCGTTCGCGGTGTCCGCGGCACAGCCCACGAAAGTCCGGGTGATCGAGCCGGGGTTGTAGTCCCAGCCCTCCCCGGCCCAGGAGACCTGGTTGTTGGTGGCGGACGTCCGCCCGTCCGAGGTCTGCGAGCTGTAGCTGAGGGTGACGTTCGGGGACGGCCCGTTCGGGACCTGCGGACCCGCCATCGTGTACGCGTAGGTGAACGCGCCGGACGACCCCCCGGCCGTCCAGGAACCCGCCGACACGATCGGGCTCGCGGCGAAGTCACCGCCGGAACCCGAACCGTAGGAACTGCCCACCAGCAGCCCGCCGCCGGCCGAATCGGCGATCTGCTGCACGGCGTTCGCGGCACGGCCGCCGCGCCAGACCGCGGAGCTGACGGTGGAGTCGTTCCCGCTGCTCATTGCGGAGTCGGCGGTCGTCGTGGACGTGGTGCCCGAGACGGCCTGCAGCGCGGCCGTGTCCAGGGTTATGTTGACGAAGGTCTCCGGCACCGGCACGTCTTCGTCGGTGGAGCCGACGACCTCGTCGTCCGCGCCGTCCTCACCGGTGTCCGCTTCGGAACCCGAGGAGTCCCCGGCGTCCACGGCGATGTCGACGGTCTCGCCGGTGCGCTCGACCGCGGTGCTCACCGGGACACCGGTGGAGCACTCCTCGACGTCGGGCGTCGTGGCGTAGCAGGGCGGCATCAGCGTGAACGAGAGCCGGTCGAGCCACTGAGCGCTGTAGGTTTCGGCGAGCTTGGTGGCGTCGATGGAGACGACCGCCTCGCCGGTGGCGGTGTCGGGCGCGTCGACCGCGAGCATGAAGCCCTGCGCGCCGTTGGCCACGGCCTCCTCCTCGGACGCGGCGGCGACGCTCCACTGACCTTCGAGGGCGTCGACCTCGGCGGCGGAGGCGTCCTCCGGCGCACCGACTCCGATGCTCATCGTGCCGTCGTCCGACTTGGCGACCTCCGTCGTGCCGCCCGCGGTGAGATCGTCGACAGCCTTGGTGCCGGACGCCTCCGGCACCTCGGCGACCGCCGCGGGTACGTAGTCCTCCGGCTCGGCCGGAACCTGGCCGGACAGCTCCTTGAGGCCGTCGGTCAACTGCTCGTCAACAGGGACGGGTTCCGTCTCCTGAAGTTCGGCGAGTTCGACCGGCGTACGGGTGTCTGCGGGACCGAACGCCACGGCGCCGGGCAGGAGAGTCACGTTGAGGGCGAGGACGAGCCCGGCTATGAGGCCGACCCGGGCTCTACGACGGACCAGACGTTCACGCGGCGATCTCGCCAACGAACCCTTGCCGCACCAAGACAGCGCCACACGCACGGCCAATCGACCCTTTCCGAGTCATAAACCATCAGAAACACTCGGACCGATGGCACATGGTGATCAGTATTTTACTGAACGAGCACGAACATAAAGGTGCTGTGAAGATCCACGTCAAGATGTGACAAGTCTGTGTTAGTTATGTCACCGATCAAAGGCAGACAAAAAACAGCAAAAAACTTGTCCAGAGCTCTTTGCGTCGACATTGCCAAGCCGCAGCCGTCCGAAGGGTGTTGATCTCACCCGGAGTAACTGTTCATACTCCAACCGCCCATTCCGACGCGTCGCGCGTTCGCAAGGTCAGAGGGCATTCCGAAGAACACGGAGAGGGCCCCTTGAGCGACCTCGGCACCGCCACGGAACCAAGTCCGCCCGGCAGACGGCGTGTTCGGCGCGCGCTGGCCGCCACCGCCGCGCTCGCCATGCTGGCCGGCGGCGCCACCGTGCTCGCCCTGCGCGAAGACGACACGGCCCCCGCCGACGCCAAGTCCACGCGCGCCGCGAAGCCGGTCGACGAGGATGAGGCCCAACGCCGGGCCCGCAAGAGCGGCAAGCAGGTCGAAGTCGCCACGCTGACCGACGAGTTCTCCACGACGTACGCCAACGCCGACGGGTCGTTCACCTACACGTCGTCGGTCGCACCGGTGCGTGCGAAGAACGCCAAGGGCGAATGGGCACCGATCGACACCTCGCTGAAGCGGGGCGACGAGGGCTGGCGCACCGTCAACAGTCCTTACTCGGTGACCTTTTCAGCCGGCAGGAAGGGCGGCGGCACGACCCGCGAGGCAGCGGCGCGCACCTCCGGTTCCACGGTCCGGACGGCCGCATTCCACACCGGTGGTCAGAGCCGCTCCGCCGAGCGGATCGAGCAGATCGAGCAGATCGACGACACCGCCGACAGCCCGTGGACCCCGCTGCTGACGATGACCGCCGAAGGCCACGAGATCGGCTTCGAGTGGCCCGGCGCGCTCCCCGAGCCGGTCGTCGAGGACAACCGCGCACTGTACGAAGGCGTACTGCCCGGCGTGGACCTGATGCTGTCCGCGCGCGACACCGGCTTCACCCACGTCCTCGTCGTGCACACACCCGAGGCCGCCGCGAACCTGGCCGCCACCCCGCCGCGCTACCGCGTCACCTCGTCCAGCCTCACCTTCGCCCTCGACCCGTCGACCGACGTACTGATGGCCAAGGACAGCGTGGGCAAGGAGATAGCCGTCTCCCCCACCCCGTTCCTGTGGGACTCCGCGGGCACCCACGACACGGACACCGCGTCCGCCGACCCGGAGGCCGCGACCGGGACCAACGAGAACCCCGAGGTGGTGGAAGGCACCGTCGCGGACACCCCGGATGCTGCGGACACCGCAGACGGCACGGACGCTGCGGACGGCACGGACGGCACGGACGCCGCCGGGCAGAACGCCGACCCGGCCGCCTACACACTGACCGCCGCGGCGAACGGCACACTCGCCCTGCCCGCCGTGAACGGCCCCGGCGACGGTGCTCACGCCGCCGTCGTGGCCGCCGACTTCGAGGGCGGCGTCCTGACTGTCATCCCGCCGAAGGACTACCTCACCGCCACCGAGAACCTGACCTACCCGATCTTCGTCGACCCCTCCACGACCGCCGTCCGCGCCAACTGGACCACTGCCTACAAGAAGTACCCGGGCTCCAGCTTCTACGACGGCGCCAACTACAACGAGGACACCAAGGAAGCCCGCGTCGGCTTCGAGGCGCAGACCTGGGGCACCGCCCGGTCCTTCTTCAAGATGAAGATCGCGAGCGCGATCAAGGGCGCGGTCGTCTCCAGCGCCACCTTGAAGGTCCTCGAAACCCACTCCTGGTCCTGCAGCAAGCGCACCGTGCAGGTGTGGCGCACCGATCCCATCAGCACCAAGACCACCTGGAACAACCAGCCGGCCTGGAAGCGGAAGATCACCTCCAAGTCCTTCGCCTACGGCTGGAAGTCCAACAGCGCCTGCCCGGACGCCTACGTCAACTTCACCGTCACCTCGCTGGCCCAGGAGGTCGCGGACAACGGCTGGACCGACTTCACCGTGGGCCTGGTCGCCTCCACCGCGTCCACCGCGCCGACGGGATCCGCCAGCAGCCTGGAGACGGACACGTACTCCTGGAAGAAGTTCCAGGCAGAGGGCGGCGGTTCGCCCTCGGTGTCCATCACCTACAACCGCAAGCCGAACGCTCCGACGACCCTCACCATGAGCCCCGGCTCCTGCGACACCAGCGCGGCCCCGTACATCAAGGTCGGCAAGTCCGCGAGCATCTCCATCGGCGCCAAGGCCACCGATCCGGACGGCGTGCTCAGCAGGCTGGAGTTCGAACTCACCCGAACCGACACCGGCGCGAAGACCGTCTACAGCAGGCCGACGACCAACGGGGCCGCCGCCACCGCCGTCCTCACCGGGCTCGACAACGGCGTCACCTACCAGTGGCGGGTACGCGCCTGGGACGCCACGACCAGCAGCGCCTATTCGCCCAGCACCGGCTACTGCCGCTTCGTCTACGACACCGACCTGCCGGACTCCCCCGCTCCCCCCGTCTCGACGGACTTCCCCGGCGACGACGACGCGGACGGTAACCCCGAGGCCTGGTCCAAGCACCCCTTCGGCACCGGCGGCGCCTTCACCTTCGCGGTCGGCGACCCCTCCGAGACCGACATCGTGAAGTTCGTCTACTCCATCAACACCACCACATACGCCGGTTACGTCTGCGCGAGCGGCAAGCAGGGCACCACGGGCGGTCTCACGGCCTCCTGCACCACACCCATCAAGTCGGCCACCGTCACCGACGTCAAACCGCCCTCCGCCGGTCCCAACACCCTGTACGTCAAGGAAGTCGACTCGGCCGGCAACATCTCCCCCAACGCCACCAAGTACTTCTTCTACGTCACACCCCGCTCGCTCCCGGACGGCGCGGGCGACCTGAACGGCGACGGAAACGCCGACTTCGGTCACATCACCGTCAACGGAAACCTCTGGATCGACGCCGTCTCCCAGAACGGCGCCTTCTTCGCCAGCAGCCTCGGCACTCACGCCAAGGGCACCCTGCTGGAAAACGCGGCCACCGCCCCACACATGTGGAACGCCACGAGCAATTTCGCCCTGATCACCCACAACGGCGACTTCGCCCCAGCCGACGGCGTCACCGACTGGATGGTGCGCACTCCCGACGGCCGGCTCTTCCTCTACCCCGGCGACGGCTACGGCGCGATCGACGTCAGCAAGCGCATCAAGGTGGAGCTACCGTCCAACGCCCCCGCCCCGGCGACCTTCTCGGAGATCAAGTCAGCGGGCGACATCACGGGTGACGGCCAGCCCGAGCTGTTCGTGACCGGCGGAGCGAACGGCGCCGAGCTGTGGGTCTTCACCGGCTACAGCGGCGGCGCCTTCTCCACGGCCACCCGGCTGACGACGGCCGACTGGGCTGACGCCGACCGGGACTTCGTGGCCATCGCCGACTACAACGCCGACGGCGCCGCCGACATGACGTACCGCACCGGCGCGGGCCACATCATTCTGCGCAAGGGGGTCCTCGACAGCGACGGCGTGGGCACGGTCCTGACCAGCCTGGGCACCTCCGGGGCCAGCCTGGACGGCGACGACATGTACGTCACCGGCACGATGACCCGCGCCGCCTTCCCCCTGCTCTACGGCAGCCCCGACGCCACCGGGGACGGCATCCCCGACATCGTGGCGACCAACGCTGCCGGATCGCTTCTGCTCTACAAGGGGGGTGCCACCGCGCTCGGCACCGCGACGACGCTCCGCTCCAGCGGATACAGCACGACGAAGCGAATCGGCTGACGCCGACGCTCACACGGAAGGGCCCGAGACGGTCGTCTCGGGCCCTTCCGGCTTTCTTCCGTCCTCAGTGCTCAGTCCTCAGCCCTCTCGATGAGCACCTCACGGTCGCGGGACGCCGTCTCCCCGAGGTCCGTTCCCAGCTGCCGTCACCAAGAGGTGTAGCGCTGCGGCTGCTGTGCCACGGGCAGTTCGGTGCCGGTACCGGCGCCGGCGCCGAACGGGGTGGGGGCCACCCGGCCCCGGTCGCCGTCCCGGTCCCACGTGTCGTCGCCGAGCATCATGTCGGGGTCGAACATGACGATCACGGCGGCGATCAGGAGGACGGCGAGCGGGCTGGCGAGCATGGCCAGGAGGAACGACAGCAGGTCGGTGGACGACTGCGAGGCCACGGACTCACCGGTCAGGTGGACGGAGACGGCGGCCATGCCCGTGTAGTGCATACCCGTCACCGCCACGCCCATGACCAGGCTCGCGCCGAGGCTGGACCACAGGCTGTGGATGGAGACCGCGGCCCACAGCGCCGCCGTGGCAGCCGCGACGGCGATGACGACGGACAGCGACACCGTCAGGGCGTCGTAGTGGAGGCCGCCGTTGGTGTGGATGGCGGCCATGCCGAGGTAGTGCATGGCCGCGACGCCGAGCCCGGTGACCGTGCCCGCTATGCCCAGGTTCACCGGTGAGCTGCCCCGGTAGCCGACGAGAAAGACGCCGACGGCCACGAAGGCGATCGCGACGGCGAGGCTGAGGAGTGTCTTCGTCGTGTCGTAGCTGACCAGAGCGCCCTGGACGCTGAAACCGATCATGGCGATGAAGTGCATGGTCCAGATGCCGCAACCGATCGACACCGCGCCCAACGCCAGCCAACGCGCTCTGCGGTGCGGGCGTCGCAGCGATCTCGTCGTGCACCGCAGTCCGAGTGCCGCACCGAGACAGGCCATCAGATAGGAGGCGATGGGGGTCACGGCACCGTAGTGGAAATTGGAGACGGTGGCGGTCATGGGGATTCCCTTCACGTGCGTGACAGCAGGCGGCACCGCGGACGCGGCGGGCCGGCACGGTGGCGAGGGCGAGCGGGATCGCCGTCCCTTCCCTGCCGCACGTGCAAAACGGCTCGGCCCGGCGCACCTGACCCATGCGTACGGAAGTCCTGCTGGGGGAGCAGGCCACGGGGAACCGAACGATCAGATCAAGCCACCTGGCCGAGTTGTGCACGATTTAATCACGTCGAACACACACTTCCCACACATGGCAGACAGTCGTTCACCGAATCGATACTCCACCGCACTTCGCCCCAAAACAGCGCCCGCAGCCCGCGTCCGGGAGATCAGGGAATCGTCTGTGGTTCCTCACTCCGGTATTACAGACTGGCCATGAACCCTGAACCCTGAGCCCTGAACCGTGAACCCTGAACCGTCCGAGAACACCCCGCTCCTCGAAAGGCAGCCATCGTGACGACCTCCGGGACCAGCACCCCAGCACTCGCGGACCTCGCCGCCGCCATGCCCTTCACGGCCGGCCTGGGGATCGCCTTCGAGGAGGCCGCGGCCGACGCGGTCACCGCGACCCTGGCCTGGAAGCCCGAGCTGTGCACCATCGGCAACGTCCTGCACGGCGGAGCCCTCATGTCGCTCGCCGACTCGGTGGGGGCCGTGTGCGCGTTCCTCAACCTCCCGCCGGGCGCGGGCACCACGACCCTGGAGTCGAAGACCAACCTCATGCGCCCGGTCGGTTCGGGCTCCGTACGCGCGACCGCCCGCCCGCTGCACATCGGCCGGACCGTGATCGTCGTACAGACCGAGCTCCGGGACGACCGGGACCGGCTGGTGGCACAGACCACCCAGACCCAGGTCGTATTGAACCCCGGCACGTGACCGGCACGTCAACCCACCGCGGAGGTGCGGAGTTAACGAGCATGGCCACAGATACCGACTCCCTCACCGCCCGCCCGCGCGTCGACAGGCCAGGCCGGGCGGGCCGTAGCCACACCTGGCCTGGCGGGCGCGCAACGCCTACCGGTGTGTCGTCGGATCAAGGGCGGCCCAGCGCTCGGTACTCCCAGCCTGCGCTGCGCCACTGGGCGGGGTCGAGGGCGTGGCGTCCGTCGACGATGCGGCGTCGGGACACGACCGCGCCCAGGGCGTGCGGGTCGATCTCCCGGAACTCGGACCACTCGGTGAGCAGCACCACGACGTCCGCCCCGGCAGCCGCGCCGAGCACGTCCGTGCCGTAGGTCAGGTCCGGGTAGGCGCGCCGGGCGTTCTCGGTGGCCGCGGGGTCGACGACGGTCACCTGGGCGCCGGACTGGTGCAGGGTTCTGGCCACATCCAGCGCCGGGGCGTCCCGGATGTCGTCGGAGTTGGGCTTGAACGCCGCGCCCAGCGCGGTCACCTTGGCGCCGGCCAGCTCTCCGCCGGCGAGTTCGCGGACCAGGTCCACCGTGCGGGCCCGGCGCCGCTGGTTGATGGCGTCGACCTCGCGCAGGAAGGCGACGGCCTGGCCGACGCCGAGCTCCTCGGCGCGGTGGCTGAACGCCCTGATGTCCTTGGGCAGGCAGCCGCCGCCGAAGCCGAGACCGGGCTTGAGGAACCGGCCGCCGATCCGGTCGTCGTAGGCCAGCGCGGTCGCGAGACCGGTGACGTCGGCGCCGGTCGCCTCGCAGACCTCCGCCATGGCGTTGATGTAGGAGATCTTGGTCGCGAGGAAGGAGTTGGCGGCGACCTTGACCAGTTCGGCGGTGGGCAGATCGGTGACGACCACCGGGGTGCCCTGGGCGATCACCGGGGCGAAGGCGGCGCGCAGCTGCTCCTCGGCCCACTCCGACGCCGTCCCGAAGACCAGCCGGTCGGGCCGCAGGGTGTCGTCGACGGCGTAACCCTCGCGCAGGAACTCCGGGTTCCAGGCGAGTTCGACGTCCGTCCCGGCCGGCGCCGTGCGCTGGACGAGGTCCGTCAGCCGGGCGGCGGTGCCCACCGGGACGGTGGACTTGCCGACCACCAGGGTGCGCCTGCGCAGGTGCTGGGCGAGTTCTCCGACCGCGCTGTCGACGTACTTCATGTCCGCCGCGTGCGAGCCCTGCTGCTGGGGCGTGCCCACGCAGACGAAGTGGACGTCGCCGAACTCGCCGGCCTCGGCGAAGCTCGTGGTGAACCGCAGCCGACCGGTGTCGAGGGCCTTCGCGAGCAGTTCGGGAAGTCCGGGCTCGAAGAAGGGCACCTCGCCCGAGTTCAGCCGCTCGATCTTGACCGGGTCGACGTCCACGCCGAGGACGTCGAAGCCCAGGACGGCCATGCAGATGGCGTGGGTGGCGCCGAGGTAGCCGGTGCCTATGACGGTGAGGCGGGGCGCGCTTCTCTGGGCGTCGGCTCGGTGGGCGTCGGCTCTGTGTGCGTCGGCTCTGTGTGCGTCGTCTCTGTGTGCGTCGTCTCTGTGTGCTTCGTCCGAAGAGGTCACGGTGGTCTCCAGAGGTGTGTGCGGGCAGGTCGGCCCGCCGCATGGGCCGGTGGCGGCCTGCGGAACCGATGGGGAAGGGTGGGGAAGGGTGGGGGAGGGTGGCGTCAGGAGGTGCAGTCGACGTTGGCGAGGCCCTCGGCCGCGTCGTTCGCCTTGTTGTCGCAGGTGACTTTGTTGCCGTCGGACGTGAGGTGGAAGCCGTAGCCGGGCCCGTCCACGTTCGCGGTGTTGCCTCGGAAGGTGTTGCCGGTGCCCCAGCCGCTGACGATCTGGTGGGTCTGGAACCCGTCCTGAGGGGAGTGGCTTCCCGTGTTGCCCTGGAGCAGCCAGCCGTTGCCCTTCACATCGACCCAGGAGTCGTTGTTGTGGGAGCTGCTCAGGTTCGATCCGTCGAAGGTGTTGTCGATGACCTTGCCGTCGCTGGTGCCCTCCTTGATGTCGATGGACTCGGCGGTGGTGTCGCTGATGTGGTTGCCGAGAACCACGTTGCGGTCGCTGGTGTCCGTCTTGCAGGCACTCACGGTGCACCAGTTGGATTTGGCGGTGCCGATGTAGATGCCTTCGCCGTACTTCTCGCGGCGTATCCCGGTGGCGCGGACGGTGTTGCCCCGGACCATGTTGTCCGAGCTGAAGTCGCGCAGGTGGATGGCCTCGTCGCCGATCTGTTCGACGGTGAGGCCCTGGATGACGGTGCCCACCACGCCGTCCGCCATCACGCCCTTCTGCGCATTGCGGACGGTGAAGCCGACCAGCCGCCAGTAGCTGACGTGGTCCAGGTGGAAGGCGTAGCCGTCGTCGGTGCCGCCGCCGTCGATGACCGCTGCCGAACCTCCGCACAGGAAAATCGGCTTAGCGGCCGTACCGGAGATCTCGGCGGTGAAGTTGCCCGCGTAGGTGCCGTTGGCCAGGGAGATGCTGTCTCCGGGTTGGGCCTGGGAGAGCGCCTGCTCCAGGGTGGTGGCGTCGCTCACCTTGACGGAGGCGGCCGGGCAGGTGACGGCGGAGTCGGGTACCGAGCCGCTGGTGGCCTGTGCGGTCGGGGCCTTGGCGGTGGCCGACCGGGTGGGCAGGGCCGACTGGGTGTCTTCGGTCGACGGGTCCTCGGTGGCCGAGGCCCTGGGACCGGCGGCGGTGGCCCCGGCCGTCGTCTTCGGGTCCTCCCCGCCGCCGCCCGCCACCGCGACGACGAGCGCGGCCAGGGCGAGCAGGAACGCACCGGCTGCCAGCCAGACGGCCGGCTGCCGGAGGTTTCTGCCCCCCGGGGTGGGCGGCGGGGTCGACGGTGTGGTCGGCGTGGATGACATGGGCGGTAGCTCCGGTCCGTCCGGTCGGGCAGTCGGGCAGTCGGGCAGTCGGGCAGTCGGCATGGGCGTAGGGGCCAGAGGTCAGCGGGGCGGGTTGCCGGCCTGGACGGACTGGGGAGTCAGGGCGCGCAGAGTCGTGGTCTCCTCGTCGTCCTTCGCGAACCAGCCGTGCTGAGGCGCCTGACGGACGGGGACCTCTCTGACGGCGCCGGCCAGCGGCCTCTTGTCGTCGTAGGGGTGGGTGCCCAGGACTCCTCGTCCGGCGCGACGGCGCCCACGGCGGCTCTGGCGTCCGCCCAGCACCGCGGAGAACAGGATGAGCAGCAGCATGCCCGCCCAGAGCAGCGTCATGGGGCTGGCGTAGTGCCGGAACTTGATCCAGAAGGAACTGGTGTCGTGCCAGGCGAACGTCTGGTTCTGCTTGACGGTGATGCTGCCGTGGGCGCGGGTGGTGTCCACGGCGCTCGGGCCCACCCCCGAGATGACGTTGTACGAGACGAGGGACTTGTCGACCGACCCGACGAGACTGATCCCGTGGTTGGTGGCGTCCTGGACGGTGTTGCCGCGTATCTCGCCGACCGATTCCCGTATGTAGATGCCGGTGTCGGTGCTTTCGACGATGTTGCCGGTGATCGTCGCGGCGGTCACGCCGTCGCGCACCGAGATGCCCTGTCTCGACTGGCCGCTGAGGTGGTTCCCGGTGATGGCCACCTTGGTGGCGTCCTTGCGGGCCACGATGCCCATGTCGCCGCCCTCGACACGGTTGTTCTGCACACCGACGTCCGTGCCGCCGAAGATCTCGATGCCGTAGTGGCCGTTGTCCTTGGCGGTGCTGTCGGACACGGAGTTGGAGCCGTAACTGCTGATGGACTCGCCCGAGGCCGAGGGGCCGCTGGCGAGCGGCCGGCCGCTGAGTGTGAAGCCGTTGCCGCCGTTGCCCGAGGCCGTGGAGCCGCTGATCCGGACCTGCTCGGTGGCTCGGGCCAGCACGAACCCGTCGCCGCCGTTGTCCTTGGAGACGGTCCGCTCGACCACCGCGTTGGTGACGAACCGGTGCAGGACCACGCCGTGTTCCAGGCTCTTCTGCACCGTGCTGTCGCTGATGCTGACCCCGTTGGCGCCGGAGATGAACATGCCGTACGCGTTGCCGGTGAGGGTGGAGTGCCCGATCTCCGCCGAGACGTAACTGAGGCTGGGCACCGAGAACCGGGTGTCCGGCGTGGCCAGCGATCCGGAGGGCTGGGCCACCACGCCACCGCTGCCCGCGTCCGAGTCCGAGGACACCTCCGAGTCCTTGATGTTGCCGGTGTCGGGGCGGTCGGTGCCGGTGAGGCTCAGGCCGCCGGTGCGGCCGCTCCAGAAGCCGAGGTCGCTGATCTTGGCGTAGGTCATGGAGAACTGGCCGCCGATGGCACGGATGTAGGCCCGGCCGTCCCGGACGTCCGTGTCCGGCTTGTTCTTCTTGTCGTCCCAGGCGGTGATCCGCAGGGGCGCCTGCGGAGTGCCCTCCAGGGTGAGCCGGCCGCCGAAGGACACGATGCTCACGAAGCCCTTGTTGCTGCTGGCCATCCGCAGGGTCAGCCCGCCGGGGTTGGACAGCTTCAGCTTGGCCCCGGCGTTGAGATAGAGGTTCTCGGTCAGCAGGTAGGAGCCGTCGCGCTCGCGGACGAACGTCTGCGGGGCCAGCTCCAACAGGTCCGAGACGGTGTAGGCGTTGCTGCGCTGGGTCAGGACCAGGGTGTAGCCGCTGCCGGTGTCCAATCGGTACGGCGCCTTCCACTGGCCGCCCTTGAGGGGGGCGACGGCGGCGACGGCACGGACCTGGTCCAGGCGGTGGTCCTCCGCGGCCACGAGCGCGGTCTCGTTCTCCGCATCCGTGGCGTTGACCTGCTCCTTGTCGTCTCCGTCGGCGGCCGGGGCGACGGCCGCGGAGGCGAAGAGCGCACCGGCGGCGAGGGCCAGCACGACCACTGCGCGCAGGCCGGCCAGGAGATGGTGGCGGTGAAGGTGAAGGTGATGGAGGCGGTGAAGGCGAGGGTGAGGGTGAGGGTGGCGACGTGTCATGACTGCTGCACCTCCGGCCACGAGGCCGTGGCGGTCCGCGTCGTGCCACCGAGGGACGCCGAGTTCTGTCCCTCGCCACCGACGCTGTCGCTGGTGCGGGTCAGCCAGCCCTGCTTGTTCATGGTGACGAAGGCGAACAGCTTGATCGGCAACGAGATCATGATGACGACGAGGGCCAGCACCGGCAGCAACAACACCTCCTGCGGGTGTCTGCGCAGATGGGAGTATCCGCGGATGCCGCGTCCCACGAACAGCCAGATCAACACCAGCACCACACCGCGGCCGGTCAGTTCCAGGCGGCTGAAGAGCAGATAGCCGAGCGCCATGCCCATCGTCACCGGCGTCAGCAGGATCTGCAGCACGGTGATCTTGGTGACCAGGGGGACCCGCCAGAGCCAGCCCTTGTACAGGGCGGTCAGATAGCAGCGGTAGGAGTTCCGGCTCCAGCGCACCCGCTGCTTGACGAAAGCGCGGAACGAGGAGGGGAACATCGACATCGCCCGCGCGGAGGACTGGTGCACGGTCTTGTAACCGGATGCCAGCACCAGCCAGGTCAGCCGTCCGTCGTCGCCGGCGACACAGCGGCGGCCCAGGAAGAACTCGTTCTCCAGGTTCTCCAGCACGGGCTCGATCGCGGCCCGACGATAGGCCGCCGTACGGCCGGACAGACAGGCCACCGCGCCCGCTCGGCCCATGGCCGGGACGTAGTCGTAGTAGCGAAGGTTGACCAGCCAGTCGGCGACGCGCCGCCAGATGCTGGTCCGGCGCTGGTAGACGTTCTGCTGGGTGCCGACTCCGCCGACCGCGGGGTCGACGAACGGCATCTGGACGGCGGCCAGCAGGCCCGGCTCCCAGCGGGTGTCCGAGTCCACCAGCACCACGAGCTCGCTCGTCGCGGCGCGGATGCCCACGCCCAGCGCCGACCGCTTGCCGCGGTGCTCGAACGCCAGCACCCGAACACGCGGATCCTGCACCTGAGCCAGCCTGTGCAGGACCTCTTTGTCCTCCACGTCCGGGACGATGATGACCTCGGTGGGATCCTGGGCCAGCCAGGTGTCCAGGCAGTCCACCAGGATGTCCGCGTCCTCGCGGTACGCCGGAACCACCACCGACACCGTGGTCCGGTAGTTGTTCACCACGGGCTTGGCGAACCGGGAGAGCACCGCCCGATAGAGCCACAGCCCCCAGACGAAGACGCCGGCGATGCCCAGTGGCATCACCTCGCGCCATGACGTCTCGGCGGTCGCCGTGACTATCCATGACCAGAAATCGTCGAAGAAGCTCGACACGAACCCAGACCCCCCAGCCGGAGCGTTGCCCAAACACGTGGGCGAAATGTGCGATGTTCGCGGTCTACACGGCGAAATCTAGGGCCGAAACGGTCCCTCTCGGCACACGGGCAACACAAAATTCACCTGGCACGTCCACAGAACGTTCACAAAGCGAGCGCCCCTTCAGCGAACACCTCGCCCCCGCATCGCTCACATCAAGCCATCGCCCGACAATGTGATTGATCGTCATATACGACCCGCAGTACGGGATTTGGACTCATCTCGAGCCGACGTCAACCCCTCCGCCGCCACCCCTGACGGCCGAGCGTCACAGCCTTCACAGAAGTAAAGTCGACGTGACGCACGTCACATGCCCTGGATCCGGGCTGGCGATTACATGTCACACACAGCTCACCAAATCGCCATCCACGCAGAGTTCCCGGGAGGCCGAAGGCCGGAATCGACGGCCGGAATCGACGGCCGGACCGACGGCCGGACCGACGGCCGCGCCGAGCGGAATGAGTGGTCACGACGCGGGCTTCAGGGCGGCGGGCGTTCGGAAGCCGAGGACGCCAACGGCTCCGCGCCAGGAATCGGATCGACCGAACCTCAGCACTTTTTACCAATGCCATGACAACCCAGTGCCCGAGTCCAGCAGTTGCTGTGTACGTTCTGTGCCGGGGGGAGCGAACACCATCGCCGCACGCCTCCCGCCGACGTCCTGACCATCGTCGGGCGACGGCTCGTCCGGGCGCGGATGGTCGCAGATCTCGTATCAGCGTCAGAAGGCAGCGCGCGGCTGACCCGACGGGATCGACCCTGATGCCCTGATGCCCTCTCTTCGCTCTGGAGGCCGTGTGGCCCGCAGTACCCCCGCCCGTGGCGTCGTCGCCGCGCTCGCGGTCCTCGCCGTCACCACCGGTCCCCTCCCGCTCGCCGCCCCGGCCGCCGCGGCCGCCGCGGACGGAAATACCAGCACCCCTCTCGCGGCGGAGAAGGTCTTCCAGTCGGACCGCTACGTCCCGCGCCGGGACCTCACCCACTCCGCCGGCCCGAGCGGTTATCTGCACGCCCAGGAAGGCCGTTCGGGCTACCTGTGGACGTCGTACGACACCGGCACGACAACCGAACTGGGCGCCCTGTCACAGACCGCGATCCCCGGCTCCCTCGGATCTTCGTCCGACATCGTGGCCGACGTGGTCTCGCGCACCGGGAAAGTCGTCCTCAGGGACCTGGCCGCCGGCACCACCACGGACGTCGTCGTCACCCACGGCACGTACTGGGCCACCTACGGCGCCCATGTGCTGACCCAGGCGCGGGACGCGGACGGCAACCGTGTGCTGTGGCTGTACGGCGGCGGCGCACCGTCCGACGGCACCCTCGTCGACGGCTGGCCGACCGGCATCACCGCCAACTTCACCGTGCTGGGCGGCGACAGCGGCACCGCCGTCGTCAGCTACGCCCTCGACGGCGCGCGGCACCTGGCGCTGGTCGACCTGGCCGCGGCGAAGGTCACCGCCGACGTGACGGTGGCCGCCGCGCCGACCGCGGTCGCCCTGAGCCCCGACCGGCTGGTCTGGTACGCGTACGGCGCCACGGCGCACGTCCTGGACCGTGCCGACCTGTCCGCCGCCGAGACGACCGTGACCCTGCCCGGCACCGAGGGCACCCCGCAGCTCGGCATCGCCGGCCGCTGGCTGGTGGTCGCCCGTTCCCTGCCGTCGTCACCCGGCAACCTGGTCGACAAGTCCGGTGAGCCTCTGAGGGCTGTCCCCCTCGCGGGCGGCGACGCGGTCACCCTGCTCCGGCACGCGAACACCTCGGTCACGCCGACCCCGGACGGCGGCCTGCTCGTCGTGGGCGGCGCGGACTCCGGGCATTGGGCGGTGCGCAAGGTCACCGACACGGGCACGGACCTGCCGACGCTGACGGAGGTGACCGCCGTGCCGCCGGTCGCCGCCAGGATCGACCGCCTCTCCCTGCAGAACGGCACGCTGGCCACCGACGAGGCCGACAGCAGCTTCCTGGCCGCCTACTACACCCGCCCGGTCTCCGCCGACGGCACACCGGGCACACCGGTCTGGCGGACCTGGAAGCACGAGCAGGCCGGCCCGTACGCCACCGGCGACGGCCGCGCGGTGGAATTCGTCGCCGACGCCAACCCCGACGTCGGTTCGTCCGTGGCGTCCATCGACCGCTCCGAAACAGCGGTCGGCTTCTACCTGCCTTCGGCCTCCGGCAGCGTCCTGGACGTCACCGGCCGCTACGCGGTCGTCAACGGCTCCTCCCCCGCCCGGCAGTACGTGGGCGACCTCGGCGTGTACACCGACCTGCGGCCCATCGTCACGCGTTCCGTCACGGCCGCCTCGGTGTGGGGAACCCAGCTGTGGACGCCGGGCGCCACCGCCGGCACGGTCACCGCCAAGGACCTGAAGACCGGCAAGGCGACCGCCACGGTGAGCACCGGCGCCCCCTGCGTCCCCAAAGAGCTTCAGGCCGTGGGCCGTTGGATCTACTGGTCGTGCGGCGCAACGGCGGCGGCGGGCGTCTGGGACCTCACGGCGAAGAAGAACATCTCCGTCCCGTCCGGCGAGGCACTGCTCGGCGACGGCTACCTCGTACGCCACGACACGTCGGCCGGGGCGCTCCTGCTGACCGCTTTCGCCGACGGCGCCGCGACCACCCGCGAGATCGGCGACCTCGCGGCGGGCGAGGCCGACCTGCGCGGGGTGACGTGGACGGTGGACAAGTTCGGCGGGCCCGCGGCCTACGTCGACGCCGACCACCGCGTCCACCTGGTGCCCAGCGGTGTCCCCACCCAGCCGCTCGACGCCATCGAGTCCGACACGAGCGTCGCCGCCGACGCCTCGTGGTGGCAGTGGCGCGGCCTGCTGTCCAAGCCCGCCGCCTCCTGGACGGCCACGCTCACCAGCAAGGCCACGGGCCAGGTCGTCCGTACCTACTCCGGCGGCGAGGTCGACGGCACGCTCACCGCGCGCTGGGACGAACGCGACACGGCGGGCTCGCTGGTCCCCAACGGCACGTACACCTTCACGCTGACCGCCCGGCCCGCCGACGGCTCCGGCAAGCCGCTGACGCTGTCCCGCCCGGTGAACGTGTCCACCGGGACCGCCGTACGCCACGACTTCACCAGCAGCGGCTCCAAGACGCCCGACGGCATCGGCGACGCCCTGACCCTCTCCCCGTCCGGGGTCCTCGGCTACCGGCCGAGCAACGGGGCGGGCGGCCTCAACGCGGCGATCTCGGCGTCGGGTTGGCCGTCCACGGTGACCCTCGTCCCCTTCGGCGACCTGAACGGCGACCGCCGGAACGACATCCTCGTCCGGTTCGGCACCGGCGAGCTGCGGGCGTACCGGACCCAGCGCGGCCAGGCCTTCACCCCCGGCACCCCGCACGTGTCGCTCGGCACCGGCTGGAACCAGTACAACGTGCTGACGTCGCCCGGCGACATCACCGGCGACGGCCTCGCGGACCTGATCGCGCGCAAGGCGTCGACGGGTGAGCTGTTCCTCTACAAGGGCACGAGCGCGGGGAAGCTGTCGGCACGGATCCGCATCGGAACGAACTGGTCGGTCTACAAGAAGATCGTGGGCGTCGGCGACCTCGACGGCGACGGCCGTGGCGAACTCCTCGTCCAGAACAAGGCGAACACCCTGTGGCGCTACGACGGCAACGGCGTCGGCGGCTTCTCCTCCGGAGTGAAGGTGGCCGCCGGCTGGGGCGCGTCGTACAACCTAGTCGCCGGAATCGGCGACATCACCGGCGACGGCAGGTCCGACATCATCGCCCGCGACACCTCCGGCACCGTCTGGCGCTACCCAGGCAACGGGAAGGGATCGTTCGGCGCCCGCGTGAAGATCGCCACGGGATGGGGGACCTACAAAGGCATCTTCTGACGACACCGACGGCTCGGAACTACGTGGCCCGGGAGGGTGGCGACCACATCCCCTGTCTGATGGAGCACAGGCAGCAGCAGGTGAAGCGGGCCGCCGCGAGCGACGCGTGAGAGGGGCACAAGGCCGTTTTCACCCCGGCCGGACGGTCGCCCCCTCGATCCCGCGACGCGCCGCGTGGGCGACACCCTCATGCCACGCCCCGAACCCGCAACTGAGACCAGAACCGAGACCACGAACAGCCGAACGGCCCGCACGCAGCGCCGTCGCCGCATCCGATAAAAGCAAAAGCCCCAGGTCACGGCGAGTGAGTCCTGAGGCTTCGGCAGAGCCGCCTTCGGGATTCGAACCCGAGACCTACGCATTACGAGTGCGTTGCTCTGGCCATCTGAGCTAAGGCGGCGCGCTGTCCGCACTATGGTGCGGTCAGCAACGTCGGTAAGTCTACACAGTTTCGAGGGGTGCTCCGCACCGGCTCCGGGGGCGGGGTGCGCGGGGTCCGCAGTGGGGCTATGAGCAGCGCTTTCCCTTCGACGGAGGGGTCCCGCGGAGCAGATACGCGTCGATCGCCGAGTCGATGCAGTCGCTGCCCCGGCCGTAGGCCGTGTGGCCGTCGCCCTCGTAGGTGAGGAGGCGGGCCGAGGCGAGCTGGCCGGCGAGGGAGCGGGCCCAGCGGTACGGCGTCGCCGGGTCGCGGGTGGTGCCGACGACGACGATCGGGGCGGCGCCCTTCGCCTCGATGCGGCGCGGCTCACCCGTGGCCCTGACCGGCCAGTACGCGCAGTTCAGGGAGGCCCAGGCGAGGCCCACGCCGAAGACCGGGGACGCCTTCTCGAAGGACGGCAGCGCCTTCTCGACCTGCTCCGGGGTGGCGAAGGCCGCCGGGAGGTCGAGGCAGTTCACAGCCGCGTTGGCGGCCATCAGGTTGGCGTAGCGGCCCTCGGCGCCCCGCTCGTAATAGCTGTCGGAGAGGACGAGCAGGCCCGAGCCGTCGTTCTGCTTCATCGCCGAGGTCAGCGCCTCGCGCAACTGCTCCCACGTGCTCTCGTCGTACATCGCCGCGATCACGCCGGTGGTGGCGAGGGCCTCGCCGAGCATGCGGCCGTCGGGGTCGCCGGCCGGGATCGGCCGCCGGTCGAGCTTCGCGAAGAAGGCCTTGAGGTTCTCGCCGACCTTGGCGGGAGCGGTGCCCTTGCGGCCGAGCGGGCAGTCGGGCTGCCGTACGCAGTCCTTCGCGAAGGACTGGAACGCCGTCTCGAACCCGGCCGTCTGGTCCAGGTTCAGCCGACGGGCGGGCAGCGACGGGTCCATCGCGCCGTCCAGGACGAGCCGGCCCACCCGGTCCGGGAACAGCCCCGCGTACGTCGCCCCGAGAAACGTCCCGTAGGACGCGCCCACATATGTCAGCTTCCCGTCGCCCAGGATCGCCCGCAGGATGTCCATGTCACGGGCCGCCTCCACGGTGGAGACGTGCCGCAGCAGCCGCGCCGAGTGCGCCCCGCAGCCCTCCGCGAACTCCTTGTACGCGTCGACGAGTTCGCCCGTCTCCCGCTGGTCGTCGGGGGTGGTGTCCGTCTGGGTGTACGCGTCCATCGCCCGCCCGTCGAGGCACTCCACCGGCTCGCTGCGGGCCACGCCGCGCGGGTCGACGGCGACCATGTCGTAGCGGGCGCGGACCTCGGCGGGGTAGCCGATGCCGGCGTACTGCTGCAGGTAGGCGACCGCGGAGCCGCCCGGGCCGCCCGGGTTCACCAGCAGGGAGCCGAGCCGCTTGCCCGGTCCCGTCGCCTTCTTGCGGTCGACCGCGAGCCGGACGTCGCCCGCGCTCGGATCGGCGTAGTCGAGCGGCGCCTTCATCGTGGCGCACTCGAAGCCGGGGACACCGCAGCTGCGCCAGCTCAGCTTCTGCCCGTAGTACGGCGCGAGCGCCGGCGGCGTGGCCCGCGGCAGCGCCGCGAGCGCCGCCATCGCCGTCGAACCGGCGGAACTCGACGACGCTTCTGCTGAGCAGCCGGAGACAAGGCCGCTGGAGACGAGCAGCGCGGCGAGCGACAGGAAAGCGACGCCGGTGCGGGACCTGCGAGACCTGTGGGACCTGCGGAGGGAGCGCCTGGTGTGCATCAAGCGAGCGTAACTCTGCGCAATGACGTGAACGCCGTCCGTACGCGATGTGCCACGGACGAGCGACCCCGTCAACCCACGGGCATCGATGTCACCCCGCTCTCAGGGCCATCGTCATCGCCTCGACCGCCAGCAGCGGAGCCACATTGCGGTCGAGGGCCTGTCTGCACGCGGCGATGGCCTCGATGCGGCGGAGGGTGGCCTCGGGGCTGCCGCCGCGGGCGAGCCGCTCCAGGGCGTCCTCTGCGTCCGCGTTGGCGATGGCGATGCGGGAGCCGAGCTGGAGGGCGAGCACGTCGCGGTAGAAGGCGGTCAGGTCGGTCAGCGCGACGTCGAGGCTGTCGCGCTGCGTGCGCGTCCGCCGACGCTTCTGCTTGTCCTCCAGGTCCTTCATCACACCCGCCGTGCCGCGCGGCATCCGGCCGCCCTGGACCGCGCCCAGCGCCGTCTTCAGCTCCTCGGTCTCCTTGCCGTCCCTCTCCTCCGCGAGCTGTCTGGCGTCCTCGGTGGCCGCGTCGACCAGTTCCTGGGCGGCTCTGAGGCAGCCGCCGACGTCGTCGACGCGCAGGGGCAGCTTCAGCACGGCCGCGCGGCGCTCGCGCGCGGCGGGGTCGGTGGCCAGGCGTCGGGCCCGGTCGACGTGCCCCTGCGTGGCCCGGGCGGCGGCCGCGGCGACGGCCGGCTCGATGCCCTCGCGCCGTACGAGCATGTCGGCGACGGCGTCCACGGAGGGCGTGCGCAGGTTCAGGTGCCGGCAGCGGGAGCGGATGGTCGGCAGCACGTCCTCCAGGGAGGGCGCGCAGAGCAGCCAGACCGTTCGCGGGGCGGGCTCCTCGACGGCCTTCAGGACGGCGTTGGCCGACTTCTCGTTCAGCCGCTCGGCGTCCTCCACGAGGATGATCTGCCAACGGCCCGTGGCGGGCGAGGTGTACGACTTGCGGACCGTGTCGCGCATGTCCTCGGCGAGGATCTGCGAGCCGACGGCGGCGACGGTGCTGACGTCGGCGTGGGTGCCGATGAGCGCCGTATGACAGCCGTCGCAGAACCCGCAGCCCGGGACGCCGCCGAGCGCCCGGTCCGGGCTCACGCACTGCAGCGCGGCGGCGAAGGCCCGCGCCACCTGGCTACGGCCGGCGCCGGGCGGGCCGGTGAACAGCCAGGCGTGCGTCATCTTCGACGCCTCCGGCGGCGGGGTGCCGGAGGTGGCCGCGGTGACGAGCGCGTCGGCGTCCCGAGCGGCAGCGGCCAGCTGTCCACTCACCTTCTCCTGCCCGACCAGGTCGTCCCACACGGTCATGCGTCACGCCGCCCTTTCGTCACGTTTCGCGCTGCGGGTTCCATTGTGCGGGGAGCCACTGACAATCGGGCCATTGCCGGTCGCCCCCCTCCAGCCCACAGCCGCTGGCCCCGGCCCCCGGCGCCCCGGCGCCTGGGCCCGGAACCCTGCCCGGGACCCTCAGCGGTTAGCGGCGCCTGCCCCGCCCGTGGCCCTCGTCGTGTCCGTCCTCGTCCCCGCGCGGTCCCAGGAGCTCGTCCGCCAGCGACGGCAGATCGTCCAGCGGGGTCTCCTCGGCCCAGTCCGGCCGCGGCCGCGGCCGTGGTGCGCCGGCCTCGTCGACCTGCGGCAGCTCGCGCGTACGGTCGTCGCCCCCGCCCTGCCCGTCCCGCTCGTCGCGGAAGTAGCCCGGCGGCACCCGGTCCGAAGGGTTCTCGTCCCGGACCGGAGGCAGTACGGCCGTCTCCTCCTCGGAGTTCTGTGCGCGCACCGGCGGCAGGACCGCCGTCTCGTCCGCGGCGCCCGCCGGCATCGGAGGCTGCGGCAGCTCCGCCGTCACCTCGGCGTCGGCCGAAAGCTGCTCGGGCTTCTTGTCCATGCGGATCGGCGGCAGCACGGCCGTCTCGTCCACCGGCCCGACCGGCGCCTTCGGCTGAGTCACGACCGGCGTCGGCACGGTGGTCGCCTCCGGAGGCGCGACCACGGGAGCCGAGGCCGCCTTGGGACGGGCCGTCGGCCTCGGGCCGACCTGCGCCGCGGCAGCGGCCTGCTCCGCCGCGCGCCGGGCCTGCTCGGCCCGCACCAGCGCCTCCTCGGCCTTCTGCTGCTTCTCCAGCCGCCGGGCCTCGGCCTCGGCACGCAGCCGGGCCTCCTCCTCGGCCTGCCTGCGACGCCGCTCCTCCTCCGCCTTGCGGCGGACCTCCTCCTCGGCGCGGGCCTTCTCCTCCGCGAGGAGCCGGACCCGCTCCTCCTCGGCACGCCTGCGTGCCTCCTCAGCGCGCAGCCGCGCCTCCTCGGCCTGCCGTTCGGCCTCGCGCCGCTGCGCCTCCTCCAGCTCGCGCCGCTTGCGCTCCTCCTCCTCGGCGCGCAGCTTGGCGAGCTGCTCCTCGCGCTCGCGCTCCAGGCGCTCCTCCTCGGCCTTGCGGGCGGCCTCTTCCTCGGCCTTGCGGCGGGCCTCCTCCTCGGCCTTCTTGCGCGCCTCCTCCTGGGCCTTGATCTCGGCCTCGGACAGGGGCAGCAGCTGGTCGAGCCGGTGCCGGACGACGGCCGTGACGGCCTCGGGCTCCTGGGCCGCGTCGACGACCAGGTAGCGGCCCGGGTCGGCGGCGGCGAGGGTGAGGAAACCGGAGCGCACGCGTGCGTGGAACTCCGCGGGCTCCGACTCCAGCCGGTCCGGGGCCTCCGTGAAGCGCTCGCGGGCGGCCTCCGGGGAGACGTCCAGCAGGACCGTCAGATGCGGCACCAGGCCGTTCGTCGCCCAGCGCGAGATCCGCGCGATCTCGGTCGGGGACAGGTCACGGCCCGCGCCCTGGTAGGCCACGGACGAGTCGATGTACCGGTCGGTGATCACCACCGCGCCGCGCTCCAGGGCGGGCCGTACGACCGTGTCGACGTGCTCCGCGCGGTCCGCCGCGTACAGCAGCGCCTCCGCGCGGTGCGAGAGCCCGGCGCTGGACACGTCCAGCAGGATCGAGCGCAGCCGCTTGCCCACGGGCGTGGCCCCCGGCTCGCGCGTGAGGACGACCTCGTGGCCCTTCGCCCTGATCCACTCGGCGAGCGCCTCGGCCTGGGTGGACTTGCCGGCGCCGTCGCCGCCCTCCAGGGCGATGAAGAAGCCGTTCGCGGCCCGGGCCGTCACCGGGTCGTCGCCGCCCAGCAGCGCGTCCCGCAGGTCCTGCCGCAGGGGTACGCCGGAGCGGTCGTCGACCTTGGCCAGCACCAGGGCGGCCACCGGCAGCAGCAGCGCCCCGACCAGCATCAGGGTGAACGCGGCGCCGCCGTGCGCGAACACGAACTTGCCGTTCTCCAGCCGGTGCGGCCCGATGAGCGCCGCGACCAGCGGGGCGATCACCGCGCCCAGCGCCACCAGGACCCGCACGACCGCGTGCAGATGCTCCGTGGTGCGCGTCCTGCGGTGCTCCTCGGTCTCCTGGTCGAGCAGTGCGTGCCCGGTGTTGGCGGCGACGCCCGCGCCGACGCCGGCCAGGGCCACGATCAGGAGCACGCTGGTGACGTCCGGAACGAGCCCGGCGGCCAGCAGCGCCACGCCGGTGAAGGCGATGGCCAGCGCGAGCAGCCGGCGCCGCGACAGCGACACCAGCACCTTGGGCGCCGTACGGACGCCGACGACGACCCCGCCGGTCAGCCCGAGCACGAGCAGCCCGTAGAGCACCGGGCCGCCGCCCAGGTCGGTGGCGTGCAGCACGGACACGGCGACGGCGGCGGAGATCGCCCCGGCGACGGCGGCGCAGGCGAGGACCAGCAGCGGGATCGCGCCCGTGCGGCCCGCCTCGACGCCGGTGGCGGTCCTGGGACGGCGCAGTCCTTCGAGCGGCGACCGCGCGCGCGGGGCGCGCACGCCGGGCAGCTCCAGGAACGTCACGATGGACAGCGATCCGGCGAAGAGCCCGCCGGCGACGTACGAGGCGAGGGCCGCCTGGTGCTGGCCGAACCAGTCGATCCCGGCACCCAGAAGATTGTTGAACAATGCCGCGACGACCAGCGTGGCCGCGCCCAGCGGGATCGCCACGAAGCCGGTGCGCAGCGACAGCCGGCGCAGGGCGTCCATGTGGTCCGGCAGCGGCCGCACGGTCGCGCCCTCCAGCGGCGGGGCGGGCAGCAGGGTCGGGGCCGCGCTCTCGCGGGCGACCGTCCAGAACCGTTCGGCGACTCCGGTCACGAAGACCGTGACGAGCAGCAGGGCCAGTGCGTCGTCCGGCGTCCAGTCGATCCACAGGGGCGCGACGATCAGCAGCGCGGCACGCAGCCCGTCCGCGCCGACCATGGTCCAGCGGCGGTCGAGCGGGCCGTCCGGCGAGGTCAGCGACGTCAAGGGGCCCAGGAGGACGGCGCCGAAGAGCAGAGTGGCCAGAATGCGCACCCCGAAGACGATCGCCACGGCGAACGCCACGCCCCGGTAGCCGCCTCCGAAGGAGCCCTCGGCGATGGCCGCCTGGAGGACGAGGAGGACGAACACCAGGAGTGCGAGGGCGTCGCCCACACCGCTCACCAGCTGCGCGCTCCAGAGCCGTTTGAGCTGCGGCTCGCGCAACAGGGCGCGCACGGCGCGCTCGCGGGAGTCCGCCACCAGGGCGTCGTCCGGGGCCGGGTGGTGGGCCGTTGGCTGCTCGGCTCGCGTCATGCTTTCAGCCTATCGGCCGCGACTGACAGCCTGTGGCCGCCGTCCGCACGTACGACCGCCCCGACACCAAAGTGATGCCGGGGCGTTCGTTCAGCGAACCCGCTGTGAAGGAACCGTGGCCGACGGGTCAGTCGTCTGCCGGATCAGTCGTCCGACAGGTCAGTCGTCCGACGGAGAAGCCGCAGCCTTCTTGGCGACCGTCTTCTTGGCGACCGTCTTCTTCGCGGTCGTCGTCTTGGCGGCGGTCTTCTTGGCCGCCGTCTTCTTCGCCGGGGCGGCCTTCTTCGCCGTCGTCGCCTTCTTCGCGGGCGCCTTCTTGGCCGTCTTCTTGGCCGGCGTCTTGGCGCGCTTCTCGGCGAGCAGCTCGTAGCCGCGCTCCGGGGTGATCTCCTCGACGCTGTCGCCGGAGCGCAGGGTCGCGTTGCTCTCCCCGTCGGTGACGTACGGCCCGAAGCGACCGTCCTTGACGACGACCGGCTTTCCGCTGACCGGGTCCGTGCCCAGCTCCTTCAGCGGCGGCTTGGCGGCGGCCCGGCCACGCTGCTTGGGCTGGGAGTAGATCTCCAGCGCCTCTTCGAGCGTGATCGTGAAGAGCTGGTCCTCGGTCTGCAGCGACCGCGAGTCCGTGCCCTTCTTCAGGTACGGGCCGTAGCGGCCGTTCTGCGCGGTGATCTCCACGCCTTCGGCGTCCTTGCCGACGACCCGGGGCAGGGACATCAGCTTGAGGGCTTCCGCCAGCGTCACCGTGTCCAGCGACATCGACTTGAACAGCGAGGCCGTACGCGGCTTGACGGCGTTCTTGCCGGTCTTCGGGGTGCCCTCGGGGAGCACCTCGGTGACGTACGGGCCGTAGCGGCCGTCCCTGGCGATGATCTGGTGGCCGGACTCGGGGTCGGCGCCCAGCTCGAAGTCGCCGCTCGGCTTGGCGAGCAGCTCCTCGGAGAGCTCGACGGACAGCTCGTCCGGCGCGAGGTCCTCGGGGATGTCCGCGCGCTGGTGGCCCTCGGAGTCCTTCTCGCCGCGCTCGATGTAGGGGCCGTAGCGGCCGACCCGCAGCACGATGTCGTTGCCCACGGGGAACGACGACACCTCGCGGGCGTCGATCGCGCCCAGGTCGGTCACCAGTTCCTTGAGACCGCCGAGGTGGTCCCCGTCGCCGTTGCCGGCGTCGGCGGCGGAGCCGCTGTCAGGCGTCGTCTCGCCGAAGTAGAACCGCTTGAGCCACGGCACGGACTGCGCCTCGCCGCGGGCGATGCGGTCGAGGTCGTCCTCCATCTTCGCGGTGAAGTCGTAGTCGACGAGCCGCCCGAAGTGCTTCTCCAGGAGGTTGACCACGGCGAAGGAGAGGAAGGACGGGACGAGCGCCGTGCCCTTCTTGAAGACGTAGCCGCGGTCGAGGATCGTGCCGATGATCGACGCGTACGTCGACGGGCGGCCGATCTCGCGCTCTTCGAGCTCCTTGACCAGGCTGGCCTCGGTGTAGCGGGCCGGGGGCTTGGTGGCGTGCCCGTCGACCGTGATCTCCTCGGCGGACAGCGCGTCGCCCTCGCCGACCTGGGGCAGGCGGCGCTCGCGATCGTCCAGCTCGGCGTTCGGGTCGTCGGCGCCTTCGACGTACGCCTTCAGGAAGCCGTGGAAGGTGATCGTCTTGCCGGAGGCGCTGAACTCGACGTCCCGGCCGTCGGCGGCGGCGCCGGCGATCTTCACCGTGACGCTGTTGCCGACCGCGTCCTTCATCTGGGAGGCGACCGTCCGCTTCCAGATCAGCTCGTAGAGCTTGAACTGGTCGCCGGTCAGGCCCGTCTCGGCAGGCGTGCGGAAACGATCACCCGAGGGGCGGATCGCCTCGTGCGCCTCCTGCGCGTTCTTGACCTTGCCGGCGTACGTCCGCGGCTGGGCCGGGAGGTAGTCGGCGCCATACAGCTGCGTGACCTGGGCGCGGGCGGCGGTGATCGCCGTCTCGCTCAGCGTCGTGGAGTCCGTACGCATGTAGGTGATGAAGCCGTTCTCGTACAGCTTCTGCGCCACCTGCATGGTGGCCTTCGCGCCGAAGCCGAGCTTGCGGCTGGCCTCCTGCTGCAGCGTCGTCGTACGGAACGGGGCGTACGGCGAGCGGCGGTAGGGCTTGGACTCGACGGACCGGACGGCGAACCGCGTGTTCTCCAGGGCGGCGGCCAGGGCGCGGGCGTTCGCCTCGTCGAGGTGGAGGATGTTCGCGCTCTTGAGTTGTCCCACGGAGTCGAAGTCGCGGCCCTGCGCGACTCGCCTGCCGTCGACGGCCTGCAGGCGGGCGACCAGCGACGACGGGTCCGACTGGTCACCGGCGCGGCCGGTCGAGAAGGTGCCCGTCAGGTCCCAGTACTCAGCAGAACGAAACGCGATGCGCTCGCGTTCCCGCTCCACGACGAGCCGGGTGGCGACGGACTGGACGCGGCCGGCCGACAGGCGCGGCATGACCTTCTTCCACAGGACCGGCGAGACCTCGTAGCCGTAGAGGCGGTCGAGGATGCGGCGGGTCTCCTGGGCGTCGACGAGCTTCTGGTTGAGCTGGCGCGGGTTGGCGACGGCGGCCTGGATCGCGGCCTTGGTGATCTCGTGGAAGACCATCCGCTTGACCGGGACCTTGGGCTTCAGCACCTCCTGGAGGTGCCATGCGATGGCCTCGCCCTCGCGGTCCTCATCGGTGGCGAGGAAGAGTTCGTCGGAGTCTCGCAGCAGGTCCTTGAGCTTCTTGACCTGCGCCTTCTTGTCGGCGTTGACGACATAGATCGGCTGGAAGTCGTGTTCGACGTCCACTCCGAGACGGCGGACCTCACCCGTGTACTGGTCCGGCACCTCCGCGGCACCGTTGGGAAGGTCGCGGATGTGCCCGACGCTGGCCTCGACGATGTAGCCGGGGCCGAGGTAACCCTTGATCGTCTTCGCCTTGGCAGGCGACTCGACGATCACGAGTCGGCGGCCGCCCTTCGCGGTCTCGCTGGTCGGGGACAACTTCGCTCTTCTCTCCGGTCGACTCTGGGGCCTCCCCAGGCCTTGCTCCCGGGGTCGGGTCATGGTGACGCTGCGGAGTGTGACGGTACATCCCGCCCCCGTGTCAAACGGGAAAAGCCCGCAACGGCCACTCGAACGGTAACCCGACTACCGCCATTCCTGCCGCCCGGAGTACCGACCAGCCCTTTTGCGTACGACCGGAAGGCGTCCTCCCCTTTATCGCCGTGACCACGCTCACGCGGCTTGCACGGGGAACCGACGGGATCCTCGAACATGGCCTCGGAGGTGGCCTTGAAGGCGGATTCAGAGGCGGGTGAAGCACCACGCCCCGGCGGCCAGGGCGACGACGGCGGCCAGGGTCGCGAGGGTCGCCGATGCGACGGGGCTCACACCTTGCGCCACGGGTTCACGCTGTCGCACCCGGACCGCGGTCCACACCAGCAGCGCGGCCCCGAACAGGGCGAACACCACTCCCGCGAAGATCGCCGGCCCAGTCTCCATGATCGTCCCCGCCCCTTTTCTCCACGCGCAGCCTTGGCCCCGGGAGGTTGTCACGCGCGGGCGGCACCCCGGCGAACCCGAGGTTAACGCCGGGACTACGGGCGGGGGCGAGAGGCGCGGCGAGCCGTCGACCGGGGCGCTGGGCGGCCTGGGCGGGCTGGGCGGGCGGGCTGGACCAGCGAGGGGTGACGCGCCCGTCTGGCGAGATGCGACGCGCCGGACGGGCGGGCCGCGCGGGCCGGGCGGGCGGGCTGGACCAGCCAGGGGTGACGCGCCCGTCTGGCGAGATGTGACGCGCCGGACCGGCGGGTTCTGACGCGCCGGACCGGCGGTGCAGGGCACGCCGGACCGGCGGTGCGGGGTGCGAGTGGCGACTTGGGCTGCGTGCCCCTCCGGGAACCCGACACGATGCTTTCCGGTCACCCTCCCCGTTCTCGCCGGCTCACTCCGCCGGTTCGAGGAACCCCTGCTCCACCAACAGACGGATCTGCGCCGGAGTACGGTCCCGCAACAACACCGCGTCCTCGCCGACCAGTTGGGCGATGGCGTCGAGAATGCGGCCGGCGCTCAGCGAGCCGTCGCACACGCCCGCGAAGCCCGCGCCGACCGTGTCCACCTTGGTGGCCCGCCGCATGCCGCGGTGCTGGCGCAGCACGACGTGCTCCGGATCATCGGCGCCGGGCAGCCCGACCTGCTCCTGGACGACCTCCGTGACCAGCCGGAAGCGCCCCGCGAGCAGGGCCGCGTCGTCGTGCACGCGCAGGTAGTCGAGCCGATCGAAGTGCGCCATGATCGTGTCGCCGAGCGGTTGTTCGACCGGGTGCGGCCACTCCTCCACCGTGATCACGGGCTCCGCGGACGCCGTCCTGCGCAACGTGATCCAGCCGAAGCCGACGGCCTTCACCTTGCGCGCCTCGAACTCGTCCAGCCATGCGTCGTAGTGCGCCTGGTACTCGGTCGGGTCGCCCCGGTGGTCACCGGCGTCCCTCAGCCAGAGTTCGGCGTACTGCGTGACGTCCTGCACCTCGCGCTGCACGATCCACGCGTCGCACCCGCGCGGCACCCACGACCTGAGCCTGTCCTGCC
Source organism: Streptomyces sp. NPDC002623 (assembly GCF_053592635.1). Classification (NCBI taxonomy): domain Bacteria; kingdom Bacillati; phylum Actinomycetota; class Actinomycetes; order Kitasatosporales; family Streptomycetaceae; genus Streptomyces; species Streptomyces sp. NPDC002623. The sequence goes on from NZ_JBSFWB010000014.1 coordinate 138,467, forward strand.
AGTCCTCCCCTTCCACGTGCTGCCAGTTGGCGAGGAACTGCGCGAACCCGCCCTCGCTCAGCCGTTCCCCCGCCCCCTGAACGAGCGAGCGGCACAGATCGTCCCCGCCCATCCCGCCGTCCCGGTAGGTCAGCCGGGCGCCCGGCGAGATCACGAACGGCGGGTTCGACACGATGAGGTCGTACTTCTCGTCGTCCCGGACCGGTTCGAACAGCGAGCCCTCGCGCAGCTCGGCGGCCGGGGCTCCGGACAGTGCGAGCGTGAGCGCGGTGATGTGCAGCGCGCGCGGGTTGAGGTCCGTCGCCGTCACGCGCGTGGCGTGCTGGGCGGCGTGCAGCGCCTGGATGCCGGACCCGGTGCCGAGATCGAGGGCGGCGGAGACGGGCCGGCGGACGGTGATGCCGGCGAGGGTCGTCGACGCGCCGCCGACGCCGAGGACGACGCCTTCGTCCTTGCTGCCGATGCCGCCCGCGCCGCCGACCGCGCACCCCAGGTCGGACACGATGAACCAGTCCTCGCCGCCCGGCCCGCCGTACGGCCGTACGTCCACGGTCGCGGCCACCTCGTCCGGGCCGGCGGGAAGCAGCCAGCCGCTCTCCACGCACGCGCGTACGGGCAGAAACTCCTCCACGCGTGCGTGCGGCACCGGCTGCTGGAGCAGGAAGAGGCGGACGAGCGTCTCCAGCGGGGTGTCCCCGCGGGTCGCGCGCAGCGCGGGCACGGTCTCGCTGCGCGCCAGGGCCGCGTAGGCGGGGGCGCCGAGCAGCTCGAGGAGACCGTCCGCGGTGAAGGAGGCCGCGAGCAGGGCCTCCCGCAGCCGGGCGGCGACCTCGGGGCGGTCGGCGGAGGGCAGGGGGGACCGGGTGGCGTTACTCACGCCCCCCATTGTCTCCCGTCACCCCTCGGGTGTCTGCGTCACCGCCCGGGTCGGCCGCCCCGGAGGATGCCCCGGGCCTCTCCCGGCGCATCCCGGAGCGTCCCGGCCACCCGGCTTCAGCTGGTCGTCGCGCGGGCCGAGGCGGAGGCGGCCACCTTCTTGCAGCTCTCCTGGCCGGCCATGGCGTCCTTGACGTCGCCCTGCTCGAGGTTCTTCAGCGCGGTGTTGCCGCTCTTGCTGAGGGTGCCGAGCTCGGTGGCGATCTGCTGCAGACCGTCGGCGAACTTCGCCTGGTCCTTCGTGTCCAGCGCGTCGACCTGCTTCTTCAGGCCGGCGTAGGAGGTCGAGAGGGTGGTGAGCGCCGCGACGGCGTCCTTCTGCTTCTTCTCGCCGTCGTCGACCCCGGGCGGGGCCCCGGCGGTCTGGACGGCCTGGGCCAGCGCGTTGTAGGCGTCGGACATGTCCTGGAAGGCCTGCGAGTCGGTCTTCTGGACGTTCGCCGGAGCGTTGTTGTCCGTGGCGGCCTGCTTGATCGCGTCGTTGGCGGCGTCGACCTTCGCGTCCTGGGCGGGCAGCGCGTCGCAGACCTGCTTGGCCCAGGCGTCGAGCTCCTTGTTGCCGTCGTCGCTGCTGCATCCGGACAGTGCCAGTACCAGTACCGCACCGCCGGACAGTACGGCCGCGAGCTTCTTGTTCACCGGTTTGGTCCCTTCCATGGCTCTCGGCCCCGGAACATACACGCCAACCGGGCGACACCCCCAGAACGGATGTCCGCTATAGGCATTATTGAAGCCATTTGCACCAAGAGAGAGAAGGCTCACGGCTCGGGCACACCCGCAGCACAGCGGGCGGTCGACGCGTCAACACGCGTCGACCGCCCGCCCTTTGAGCTGGGCACCGTCGAGCAGGTCTACGAAACCACCGCCGGATCGGCCGACTTGGCCGAGGTGCCGGCGTTGTCTTCGTCACCCACGGCGATGCCACGCCGCTTGGAGACATAGACCGCGACGACGATGACGGCGAGCGACAGGAGCGCGATCAGGATCCGCGCACCGATGCTCTTGTCCTCGCCGTAGCTGAACTTGATCACGGCCGGCGCGATGAGCAGCGCCACCAGGTTCATGACCTTGAGCAGCGGGTTGATCGCGGGACCCGCGGTGTCCTTGAACGGGTCGCCGACCGTGTCGCCGATCACCGTGGCCGCATGCGCCTCACTGCCCTTGCCGCCGTGATGGCCGTCCTCGACGAGTTTCTTGGCGTTGTCCCACGCGCCGCCGGAGTTGGCCAGGAACACCGCCATCAGCGTGCCCGAGCCGATCGCGCCCGCCAGGAACGCGCCGAGCGCGCCCACGCCGAGGGTGAACCCGACGAAGATCGGCGCCAGCACGGCCAGCAACCCGGGGGTCGCGAGTTCGCGCAGGGCGTCCCTGGTGCAGATGTCGACGACCTTGCCGTACTCCGGCTCCTCGCTGTAGTCCATGATCCCCGGGTGCTCGCGGAACTGCCGCCGCACCTCGAACACCACGGAACCCGCCGACCGCGACACCGCGTTGATCGCCAGCCCCGAGAAGAGGAAGACGACCGCCGCGCCCGCGATCAGGCCGACGAGGTTGTTGGGCTGCGAGATGTCCATCATCAGGCTCATCGGCGCGCCCTCCCCGGAGAGCTTCTCGCCGACGTCCTGCGCACCCGTGGTGATCGCGTCCCGGTACGACCCGAAGAGCGCCGACGCCGCCAGGACTGCGGTGGCGATGGCGATGCCCTTGGTGATGGCCTTGGTCGTGTTGCCGACGGCGTCGAGGTTGGTGAGCACCTGCGCGCCCGCGCCCTGGACGTCTCCGGACATCTCCGCGATGCCCTGGGCGTTGTCGGAGACCGGCCCGAAGGTGTCCATCGCGACGATCACGCCGACCGTGGTGAGCAGACCGGTGCCGGCCAGCGCCACCGCGAACAGCGCCAGCATGATCGACGTGCCGCCGAGCAGGAACGCCCCGTACACGCCCAGGCCGATCAACAGGGCGGTGTAGACGGCCGATTCGAGCCCGACGGAGATACCGGCGAGGACGACGGTGGCCGGGCCCGTCAGCGACGACTTGCCGATGTCACGCACCGGTCGGCGGGTGGTCTCGGTGAAGTAGCCCGTCAACTGCTGGATGACGGCGGCCAGGAGAATGCCGATCGCCACGGCGACGAGGGCGAGGATGCGCGGGTCGCCGTTCTTGCTCTGGATCGCCGCGTCGGTGACGCCGTCGAGGTCGGCGTACTTTCCGGGGAGATAGAGGAAGACGGCGACCGCGACCAGCACGAGCGAGATCACCGCGGAGATGAAGAAGCCCCGGTTGATCGCGGACATGCCACTGCGGTCGGTGCGGCGCGGGGCGACCGCGAAGATCCCGACCATGGCCGTGAGCACGCCGATCGCGGGGACGAGCAGCGGGAAGGCGAGCCCGGCGTCGCCGAAGGCCGCCTTGCCGAGGATCAGCGCGGCGACCAGGGTCACGGCGTACGACTCGAACAGGTCGGCCGCCATGCCGGCGCAGTCTCCGACGTTGTCGCCCACGTTGTCGGCGATGGTCGCGGCATTGCGCGGATCGTCCTCCGGAATGCCCTGCTCGACCTTGCCGACCAGGTCGGCGCCGACGTCGGCGGCCTTGGTGAAGATGCCGCCGCCGACCCTCATGAACATGGCGATGAGTGCCGCGCCGAGCCCGAAGCCCTCGAGCACCTTCGGCGCGTCGGCCGCGTAGACCAGCACCACACACGCGGCGCCGAGCAGGCCGAGCCCCACCGTGAACATGCCGACGACGCCGCCGGTACGGAATGCGATCTTCATTGCTTTGTGCGAGACGGCGGTGAGATCCTTTTCCGGTTCGCCTGCTGCCGGAGTCGCTTCCCGGGCCGCCGCGGCGACACGCACATTACTGCGCACGGCGAGCCACATGCCGATATAGCCGGTGGCCGCCGAGAACGCGGCGCCGATCAAGAAGAACACCGATCGTCCGGCGCGCTGGTTCCAGTCGTCCGCGGGCAGCAGCATGAGCAGGAAGAACACGACCACGGCGAAAACGGCGAGCGTGCGCAGTTGCCGGGCCAGATAGGCGTTGGCGCCTTCCTGGATGGCCGCTGCGATCTTCTTCATGCTGTCGGTGCCCTCGCCCGCCGCGAGCACTTGGCGCAGTAGCACGCCCGCGACCACGAGCGCGGCCAGTGCCACGACCGCGATGACCACCACGAGCAGGCGGTTGCCGTCGGTCAGCACTGCGGCTGCGAAGGTTGTGGAGTGGTCCAACCGATGAGGGGTAGAAAGCCCCGCCATTCGTCCTCCTTGACGCTTGGGCTGAGCTCAAGATGTGGACGGATTGTAGGTACCGGAACCTGATCAAAACAGTGTGCGGCAAACGGAATTCGCCTTCGCACGCAAAACCCGCATGATCCTGAATGATCCAGCACGGTAATGCCTTCAAGGCATTGTCGTTCGTGAATTCATTCACGATATTCGCGGCAAGATTCACTGCACCGGGATTCCAAGATCCCGAGACTCCAAGATTCATTTCACGGAACCACTGTAAGCGCGGTCACCGAGGTCCGCACATGCCGAAGGGCCCTACGAGGTAGGGCCCTTCGGGTGAGTGAATCGCGAGGCTCGGGTCAGGACGGGCGACGGGTCAGGACAGCGCCGCAGTCGCCGACGTGCTCGGCCAGGTCATACGGATCAGTCCGCCGTGCTCGCCGGCGGTGACCTCCACGTCGTCGACGAGGCCGCTGATGACCGCGAGGCCCATCTCGTCCTCCTCGGCCTCCGCGTCGGCCTCGGCGCCGGAGCCGGGCGCCCGGTCACCGGGCGCCGAGCGTGGCGCCTCGTCGCCGACCTCGATGGAGAACTGTTTCTCCTCCTCGATCAGCAGCACCTTCACCGGCGCGGAGATACCGCCCGTCTGGTGCAGTCCGACGGCGCGGGTGCAGGCCTCGCCGACGGCGAGCCTGACCTCGTCGAGGACGGCCTCGTCCACCCCGGCCCTGCGCGCAACCGCTGCCGCCACCAGTCGGGCGGTCCTGACGTGCTCGGGCAGCGCGCTGAAGCGGAGTTCAACGGTGGCCATACGTCCCCCTCGGAACTACGGGCGTGCTGTCGGGGGGCCGGGCCACCGAGCCCGGTCCCCCTACTTCGTTCAACCAGCCGTGCCGGGCCGCGCGGGCCCGGAACGGGGTGGTCAGTCGGTGGCAGCGACCGCTTCGTCGACCGAGGTGTGGATCGGAAACACCTTGGTCAGACCAGTGATGCGGAAGATCTTCAAAATACGCTCCTGGTTGCAGACCAGGCGGAGCGAACCCTCATGGGCACGCACCCGCTTCAGTCCGCCGACCAGCACGCCGAGCCCGGTGGAGTCGAGGAAGTCCACGCCCTCCATGTCAACGACGAGGTGGAAATTCCCGTCGTTCACCAGCTCGACCAGCTGCTCGCGCAACTTGGGCGCGGTATATACGTCGATTTCGCCACCGACCTCGACGACCGTACGATCGCCGACGGTACGGGTCGACAGAGACAGGTCCACGGATCCTCCAGCACCTTGCTATCGAGCGGTCGCCCCTCGGAACACCTGGGCAGGAGTCCCCGGGACGGTACGCCAGCCGCGATGGCATTCAATCACTTACCGGCAGGCGTGCACGACGCCTTGGCCCCATTGTCCGTCACGCCAGTGACACACTCGGTGCCGATGGCCAAGAATCACCGATCCGATCGCCCCTTGCCCGAGGCCGCGCCCCGGCTGTCTCCGGGCGCGCTCCTGGACCGGCTCGCCCCGGGACCGAGCCGGGCATCGCGCATCACTCATACGGAGCACTTGCCCCCGCGCGAGGGTCGCCATGCCATCTGGCCGGACCGGATTCGTTCCGAGGTCATCGCGGCCGTGCAGGCCCGCGGCATCGAACACCCCTGGGCCCACCAGGCCCGGGCCGCCGAGCACGCGCTGGACGGCGACTCGGTGGTCGTCGCCACGGGCACCGCTTCCGGCAAGTCGCTGGCGTACCTGGTACCCGTCCTCTCGGCCCTCCTGGACGGCTCGGAGGCCCCCAACGGCCGTGGGGCGACCACCCTCTACCTGGCCCCCACCAAGGCCCTGGCGGCCGATCAGTGCCGCTCCGTGAAGGAACTTTCACAACCTCTGGGCAACTCCGTGCGGCCGGCCGTCTACGACGGCGACACCCCGTTCGAGGAACGGGAGTGGATCCGCCAGTACGCCAACTACGTCCTGACCAACCCGGACATGCTGCATCGGGGCATCCTGCCGTCCCACCCCCGCTGGTCCTCCTTCCTGAAGTCCCTGAAGTACGTCGTCATCGACGAGTGCCACACCTATCGCGGCGTGTTCGGCTCCCACGTCGCCCAGGTGCTGCGCCGTCTGCGCAGGCTGTGCGCCCGCTACGGCGCCTCCCCGGTCTTCCTGCTGGCCTCCGCGACGGCCGCGGAGCCCTCGGTGGCCGCCGGCCGCCTCACCGGCCTCCCGGTGGTCGAGGTCGCCGACGACGCCTCACCCCGCGGTGAACTGGTGTTCGCCCTCTGGGAGCCCCCGCTCACCGAGATGGCGGGCGAGAAGGGCGCACCCGTCCGGCGTACCGCCATCGCCGAGACCGCCGACCTGCTGACCGACCTCGCCATTCAGGGCGTACGCACCGTCGCCTTCGTCCGCTCCCGGCGCGGCGCCGAGCTGATCTCGGTGATCGCCCAGGAACGCCTCGCCGAGGTCGACCGCTCGCTCGCCCGGCGTGTCGCGGCCTACCGCGGCGGCTACCTCCCCGAGGAACGCCGCGCCCTGGAGCAGGCCCTGCACTCGGGCGAACTCCTCGGTCTCGCCGCGACCACCGCCCTGGAGCTCGGCATCGACGTCTCCGGCCTCGACGCCGTCCTGATCGCCGGCTACCCGGGCACGCGCGCGTCCCTGTGGCAGCAGGCAGGCCGGGCGGGCCGGTCCGGACAGGGCGCGCTGGCCGTGCTGATCGCCCGGGACGACCCGCTGGACACCTTCCTCGTCCACCACCCCGAGGCGCTGTTCGACCGCCCGGTGGAGTCGACGGTCCTCGACCCCGACAACCCCTATGTGCTCGCCCCGCACCTGTGCGCGGCCGCCGCCGAACTCCCCCTGACCGAGGAGGACCTGGCCCTGTTCGGCCCCGAGACCGAGGGCCTGCTGCCGCAGTTGGAGGCCGCGAAGCTGCTGCGGCGCCGGACCAAAGCCTGGCACTGGACCCGCCGGGAACGGGCCGCCGACCTCACGGACATCCGCGGCGGGGGCGGCCGACCGGTCCAGGTCGTCGAGGCCGGGACGGGCCGACTGCTCGGCACGGTCGACGCGGGCGCCTCCCACACCGCCGTCCACGAGGGCGCCGTCCACCTCCACCAGGGCCGCACGTATCTCGTGCGTTCCCTGGACCTGGAGGACTCCGTCGCCCTCGTCGAACAGGCCGACCCGCCGTACTCGACGGTCGCCCGCGACACGACGTCGATCTCCGTCCTGGAGACGGACGTCGAAATCCCCTGGGGCCAGGGCCGGTTGTGCTACGGCTCCGTCGAAGTCACCAACCAGGTCGTCTCCTTCCTGCGTCGACGTGTCATCACCGGTGAAGTCCTGGGCGAGTCGAAGCTCGACCTCCCTCCTCGGACGCTGCGCACGCGTGCCGTGTGGTGGACGGTCACCGAGGACCAGCTGGACGCCGCCCGGATCAACCCCGAGATCCTCGGCGGGGCCCTGCACGCCGCCGAACACGCCTCGATCGGCATGCTGCCCCTCTTCGCGACCTGCGACCGCTGGGACATCGGCGGCGTGTCGGTCCCGCTGCACCCCGACACGCTCCTCCCGACGGTCTTCGTCTACGACGGCCATCCCGGCGGCGCGGGCTTCGCGGAGCGCGCCTTCCACACGGCCCGCTCCTGGCTGACGGCCACCCGGCAGGCCATCGCCTCCTGCGAGTGCGACGCCGGCTGTCCGTCCTGCATCCAGTCCCCCAAGTGCGGCAACGGCAACGACCCGCTGCACAAGAGGGGCGCGGTACGCCTGCTCACGGAACTCCTGCGGGAGGCCCCTGAGGAGAAGCCTGCGGAGCAGCCCGAGAAAAAGCCTGAGGAGAGGCCTGAGGGGAGGCCTGAGGAGCAGGTGGAGCAGGTGGAGGGGGCGGAGGCGACACCGACCGAGACACCGAAGGAGACATCGGAGGAGGCAACGGAGAAGGCAACGGAGGCTGATGGGGCACCGCATCCGCCGGGCCCGCCCGCGCCCTGACCTCGGCCGCGAACATGCCCCGCCCCGAAGCCGCCGTCACGTCCGAGATCTCACCGACGACGGCGCATCGCACCAGTCGCGCGCCCTGCGCCCGAGCCACCCGGTCCGCCCGCGCACAGGCCTGCGCGCCGCCGTCGGACCAGTGGCCGGCTGCCGCCAGCGCCGCGAGGTCGGCGCCGCCCGCGGCCCGGTGCCGGGCCGCCACCGCCTGCCCGAGGGCGAGCACGACGCCGAACACCACACACAGCACGGCGATCGCACCGAGGCTCCAGACGGTCGCGGAGCCACGATCGGCTTCCCCGTGACGCGCTAGCCCTCCGGCTCCGAAGAGACGGCCCTTCATGGCGCTGTCTCCCCGCCTGCCGTCCCCACGGCCTCCTCCGCCGCGGCAACGGCCTCCTCCCGCACCTCGAAGGGCAGCCCTCGCAGCACGGGCGGCTTCGCCACGACGACCACACGAACCTGGTCCCCCTCCCGGCGGACCGTCACCTCCGCCCCGCGCGGCGCCGTCCCACGGGTCACCTGGAGGACCGCGTCGGCCGGGTCCTGCCGAGCCGCCGCCCGGGCACCGGTCCTGGCCGCGTCCACGCACTGGATCTGAGCCGCCATGACGAGCAGCCCCCAGACCAGCGCCATCGCGAACGCCACCAGCACCGGCAGCACCACGGCCGACTCCGCCGTCACGAACCCCTGGTCCCCGCCGCACACCCGCCGACGAGCGCGCCGCAGCTCACGCCCCCGCACTGAGTGCCCGATTCACGAGTGCCTGCAGTTGAGCGCCGACCACGTCGCTCGTCACCACCTGATGGAGCAGCACGGCGAAACCGACGGCCGCCACGATCCCCATCGCGTACTCGGACGTCACCATCCCCGCGTCCCTCCGCGCCGCACGCGCCCTGCACATCACAGCCCGCAGCCGCGCCCATACCGCCTTGCACATTTCAACCCCCGTGAGATTCAGAACTGTTGGACCTATTTGATCTGCTGGTTATGGTTTTTGGCGTTTTCGATGTTTTTGTACGTATTGATTCTGTTGGTTATGTTGGTTCCGTTAGTCACTTGCTGTTCGCGCTGCCGCCCCGCTCCCAGGGCGTGCGCACTCATCGCTCTCTCATGGCGCACCTCCTCCCAGCACCCCGCCCGCGAGCCCGATGACGATCGGCAGCACACCGACCGCGATGAAGGCGGGCAGGAAACACAGCCCCACGGGCGCGGTGACCATGACGGCCGCCCGCCGCGCCCGAGCAGTCGCGGTACGCGTCCACTCGGCACGGGTGTCTGCGGCGAGCCGGGCGACGGGTCCGGCCGCCGGCAGCCCCGAGACGTCGGCCCGCTCCAGCAACCGGGCCAGGGCCGCCGCGCCCGGCATCGACGCCAACCGCCGCCACGCGGTGGCCGGTTCGCCGCCCAGGCGCACCTCGGCGGCACCACGCGCCAGCCCCTCCCCGACGGGACCCCCGAGCGCCTCACCCACGGCCTGTGCCGCGATCACCGGTCCGGCGCCGGCCGCGATGCACGCGGCCAGCAGGTCGGCGGCCAGGGGGAGTTGCCGGGCGGCGAGCCGGGCGTCGGCCTCGCTCACCGCACCGGTCTCCGCCCCCGCACGCTGACGCCGCCGCCACCGCCCCAGCCCCACCGCCCCGGCCAGCCCCAGTAGGAGACCGGCGACACCGCCGACCACCACCCATCCGGCACCCGCCACCAAGGCCTCCGGAAGCCACCGCCCCACGGCGTCCCGCACACCGGAACGCCGGACGTCCGGTTCCGTCGCCGTGGACAGCAGCTCGGCCAGACGCCGTCGTGCCCTGCGTTCGCGCCGGCCGGTCGCCAGCGACCGCGCCAGCCACCAGAGGGTCACCAGGATCCCCACGGTCGCCCCCAGCCTGTGGACAACTTCCACGCTCATGCCGCCTCCGTCCATGTCACCCACCGCCCATCGCCGCTGTCCACGCCGTCAATGCCGCCCACGTCATCCGCCTCTCGCCGCCCGCTGTCGGCATCGCCCCCTTCACGTCGCCTCCGCGTTGCGCACGATCCGCAGGGCCCACCACGTCCCCACGCCCTCCAGGACCCCGCCGACGAGCAGACAGCCCAGCCCCGCTCCGGTGTGCAGCAGGACGTGCAGCGGGTCGGCTCCGAGCCCCACGCCCAGCAGGAGGCCGAGGACCGGCAGCCCGGCGAGCATCACCACCGTGGTGCGAGGGCCCGCCAACTGGGCCCGCAGATCGGCCCGTTGATCCCGTTCGGCACGCAACGCCTCTTCGAGGCGGTCGAGTCCGGCCGCGAGACCCGCGCCCTGGTCCACGGCGACCCGCCAGCACGCGGCGAGTCCCAGCAGCCCGTCGGCCCCCGGCTGCCGTGCGGCGACCGCGAGAGCCTTGGGTACGTCCCCGCCGAACCGTGCCGCCGCCAACACCGCGGGCTGCGCCTCACCCAGCCCTCCGGAGTCCCGCGCGGCCCGCTGCAACGCCTCCCCGGGCTGCCGACCGGAGAGCACCTCCCCGGCCAGCGTCGCGCAGAGCGCGATCACCGCGTCCCCCCGGCGCTCCCCCGCCCGCCGAGCGTCGGCGGCCCGCCGTGCTCGGCGCAGCAGAGGCACCCCGGCCGCCCCCGCGACGACCGGCAGCACCGAGCCGCCCAGCAGCGCCAGGACCAGTCCGGCGACCGGTGCCCACCACTCGGGCTTCCACCGTGCCCGGAGCCTGCGCACCTCCTCGGCCGGCTGCCACCACGGCAGGGGGCCGCAGTCGGCGACCCCGCCTCCGGCGAGCAGCAACTGCGCCCGCCTGGCACCTGAGTACGGTCCGCCCATCAGCCAGGCCGCCGCCCCGGCACAGGCCACGGCCGCAGCCATCGGCACCTCACCCATCGCACCCACCCGCCCCTTCGTCCCCGCTGTTCCCTTCGGCCCCGTCGCCGCGCAGCAGCTCCCGCAGCCGCTCCCAGCCCCGTTCGTGGGCGAACGCGTCCGCCCGCCGGCGCAGCGCCGGCACGGTCCGCACCAGCCCGGACGGGTCCCGCTCCAACACGTGCACCTCGGCGATCCGCCGCCGCCCGGCCGGGTCGCGTACGAGGTGCAGGACCACCGACAGCGCGGCCGCCAACTGGCTGTGCAGCGCGGCCCGGTCGAGGCCGGCCGCCGTGCCGAGCGCCTCCAGCCGGGCGGGCACGTCCGATGCGGCGTTGGCGTGGACCGTGCCGCAGCCGCCCTCGTGGCCCGTGTTGAGGGCGGCCAGGAGGTCGACGACCTCTCGCCCTCGCACCTCGCCCACGACGAGTCGGTCTGGCCGCATCCGCAGGGCCTGTCGCACCAGGTCCTTGAGCGTCACGAGCATCGCGTTAGGAACAGTTCGGGTGTCTCAGGACGCCTTATGTCTCAGCCGGTGACTTCGCGATGCGTCGTCGCGCTGGCCAGAAGTCCCGAGGAGGTGTCTCAACCACAGACGGGATCCGTTATGAACTCGTGACCAGCCGAGTGCTATGGATGCGCTGGTTCGACGACGGCGTCGTTCACCGTGATCGCCGCTGCTTCAGGTCTGCTTTGCCGGCTTCACAGGGAGCACGAACGGCAGGAACGCCTCCTCCGCGGGAACGTGCGGAGGAGCATCGTGGTGGGGAGAACGTGCCCTGCGAGGTCAAGCGCGTCCGAGGACTCAGCAGGCCCCCCAGGCTCCGTCCCCGGTGTAGGGGTGTGCTCGCTGACCACGATGCTGTCGTCCTCGGACCCCTGCGGCACTTCCTCGTCGGCCGCAGGGTGAAAGTCGGCCCTCACCCGCCAGGCCCGCATCCTGCGCCGGACGGCCCTCACCCCGGTGGGCGTGAACTCGATCTCGTCCCGCATCAGGTCGTGCACCTCCTCCCGGGTGGCGTCGGGCATCTCCAGCCGCAGAACGCGGAAGGGCATCAAGTCCAGCTCGTTCGGGAAGAGCATCCTGCCGATCGCGTTGACCAGGCCGGACCGGCCGGATGCGTTGCGGCCGCGATCCGGCGGCAGCAGCGCGGTCAGATGCTGCGGCCACCACTTGGTGTGCTTGGGCAGGTTGTCGAACAGGGCGTGTGTGGTCAGCACTCCGTGCCTCGCCGCCCAGACCAGATCCGCGATGTTCTGCCAGTCGCCGTCATCGCGAGGGTCTCGCCCCTTCTCCAGCAGTTCCGCCCCGCGCTTCAGCCGGACCTCCAAGTCCCTGATGTCGGCCCGAGCCGTATCCCATAGGGCGATCCGCTCGGCGTTGGTGAACTCATCCAGCGGCTTGTTGCGGCCTCGCTTGAACAAGGAACAGCGCTCCCTCATGCCGGCGGGCTTTCCCTACCCAAAGCTCGACGCCACCAGGTGACCGAATGTGTGCCCCCCCCCAGGAAGGGCGGGCACAGGTCCAAATGACCGTTGTCGAGACCAGCATGGTCAGCCGGGCGGCCGAAAGACGGCGCCGAGGGTGACTGCCCGGGCTAGCGTGAACCGTGCGTTCTCGTCGCCGCTGAATTGTTCGATGGTGGCCTGCAGCGCAGTGGCACCGCTAGACGCGGAGTTGACGCGCAGCGCCTGCCGCAGACTCCCCCTTGCGGCGGTGACATCACCGCGCACCAGCTCGGCGTAGCCCTTGGCGATCCAGGCATTCTCGTCCTCGCCGTCAAGCCGCACCGCCTCATCGGCTAGATCCAGGGCGATCTCTGGTTGTCCGCGGCTGAGCCGGAGTTGGGATAGCAGGATGAGCGTGGTTCGGCGGCTGTCGATGTCGGGATCGGCGTGCGCCCGCTCCGCGGCCTCGTCGAGCCGGTCCGCCCAGATAAGCCCGTCCGGATCCTCGCGGGTGTAGTCGATTTGGTAGGACGAGCTGTTCACCGGGCACCCGAAAATCTTGCGAACCTCCGCCAGATAATCCTCGACCGGTGCTGGCGCCATCCGCAGGATGTGCTGGCTTCCCTTCGGGAACCGGTAGATTGCGCCGATGGGCTGGTGGTGGAACGCGAAATGACCCCCGGATATCCCGCGCATGTGGGCCAAGACGACGGCAGCGTGCTCCGGGGGCACCGGCTCCAGCCCGTGCCGCCGGGCGGCCTCGTGGACGCGCTCGGCCTGCTCTTCGGTACCGGGTTCCCACGGCTGGACAACGACGCAGCGGCCTTGGCCGTCGGCAGGCACCTCGGTCAGGTCCAGAGCCCGGCCGATGGTGTCGTGGAGCTCCCGGTGCGGCTCGTCCAGCAGAGGGGAGACCTCGTGGCTGGCGTCGCAACGGGCACAGGTGATAGCAGCGCCCACAGGCCGATTCGTCAGGATCTCGGTCCCGCAGCCGGAGCATTGGGTGCAGAGGATGGGGGCGCCCCTCATGGTCGCCTGGGTGATCATCGTTGCCATCTCGCGGTAGCGGGCGGTGAAGTCGCCAACGAGGTCTGCCTCGTCACCGTCGACGTAGTAATCGAAGGTGTAGAAGCCCGAGTCATCGATTTCCACCTGTAGCTCGCCGTAGTTGAGCGTCTGGCCGAACGGACCGGCTGCTGTTGAAGCAGCGACTTCAGCCGGCTCCAGTTCTCGCGCGTTTGCCACGAGGTCGAGGACGGTCTGCCAGGCGTTATCGACCTGCTCGACGCCGAACTGGCGCTCCGCCTCAGCACGGTATGACTCTGGCACCCTGTCGTCGGTGACGATCTCGCAGGCCAGCCGCATTGCGAGCACATCCCGGGTCAGGTCCCCGCACAGCATGGCGTGGTCGAAGGCGGCGACCGCCAGACCTGGCTCGCCAAGCTGGGCAAGCAATTCGCCCAAGCGCCGGTGGTGTGAGGCCCGGCCGGGCGTGAGCTGCACAGCCCGTTGCATCGCCTCAATCGCCTCATCCGGCCGCCCCTGCCGAAGCCGCAGCTCGCTGAGACCCCGGAACCCTTCGGACAGGCGTTCTTCGTTGCCCTCGCCCGTCATAGAGGTGATGAGCAGCTGTTCACCCTCGACCAGCCGACCGGAATGGATCAGGGCCACCGCGACGATGCCCTTGGCGCGCCTGGCCGCGTCGTCTGAGGCGGCAGTCGCCACGAGTTCCCGTCCCAGTTCCTCGGCCTTGCGGAAGCGCTCCATGTTCACCAAGAGCACAGCGATGTCGAACCGGATGCTCCAGATGGCGTCTTCGTCGGGGCCGTAGATCAACGGCCGGCCGGTCTTCTCGATCTCCCACTCCGCACGTGCAAGCGCCTTCAGGAAGCTTTCAAACGCCTCGGCATCCCGGCCCATGCGCGTCAGGGCAAGTCCGTGCATGTGCCAGGTGCTGGTGGAGCGCTCCTCGGCAGGCTGGGTCTCGATCGCCTCGTGGAGCAGGTCCCACTCCTCCAGGCGGACCAAGCTCTCGAAGTCGGGGAAGACAGCGGAATAGCTGACGGACACTATGGCGAGCATCTGATAGACGTCGTATCGCTTCTTCACAGCTGGGTCCGACTTGTCGAACGTCTGCTTTAGACGTTGGGCGATCTCCGGGAACCCGGTGGGCCGCCGCTCTGGGTCGTCCGCTGTGCATTGCGACGCCAGCTCGTTGATCAGGTCGAACGCGGTCGTGTGGGGGCCGGCGTCGGCCGCCTGGCAGTTGCCCAGCATCTCCCGCAGAATCACGCCGAAAGCATAGATATCGGTCGCCCGGGTAAGCCGTGCGTCCGGGCGCCGCGCTTCCGGTGCAAGATACCGGGGCGTACCGGGCAGGGTGTCCTGTCCCCACCCGTGCCGGAGGGTGCTGGCGAGACCGAGATCGGTGATCAGCGGTGCTCCCGCCTGCACCAGGATGTTCTCGGGTTTCAGATCACCGTGGACGAAATCGGGGTGGACGTGAAGCGCCGTGGACATGCTCTCAGCGACCGCCCATGCCAGAAAGCCCACCACAGGGACGGGCAGCTGAGGGCCCTCGACGACATCCCGCAGGTTCACCACACCGTCGTCACCGCGCAACACCGCCGGCGTGACCAGAACAGGGACGCCGTTCATCCGGAGGATGTGGCTGGAGGCGAAGCCGGGGAGGGCTGCCAGTCGTACCGCCAGCAGGCACTCCCGCGAGAACGCGCGGCGGCGTACCGGGTCAAGCAGCACCTGACGGGGGACCCGCTTGCAGACGACGGCCAAGCGTGGGTCCGTTCCGCCCGTCGGGACACAGAAGTAGATTTCGCCATGTCCGCCGTTCTGGATGTCGAAGACCTCGTAAGCCGGCCCAAGGCGTCCGATGATCCGCACTTCGCGGGTCACCTTGCCATCGGTCACCAGCCGGGTGCGGGTCCCGCTCGGCTTGCGGGGAACGAAGATCTCACCGGGGGTGGCTGAAGGGTCCATGACGGCTATTCGCCCTGCGCCTCGAAGACGACGCCCGGCGTGACGAACGTCTGGCCCGCCGGGGAGTTCAGTACTCCCCGTTTTACCGCGGCGAGTAGCTCGTCCCCGAGCCAAGCGATGAGCTGCCGGCGGGTCGTGGAGGGTGTCTCCAGAACGCCGAGGAGCAGGAGTCGGTCGGTCACGACCGCCGCGCCCAGTCGGATCGCTACGACCCGCGCGGCTTGGACCTCCGAGCGTTCACGCCAGTCGAAGTCAACGAAGCCTGCCACCGGGTGCCCGCCGACATAGTCGGCCAGTGAGCCCTCGATCTCCCCCGCAAGCCCGGCTCGCTGTTGGTCGAACAGGGCACGGACGGCGGTCGAGGGCGACCGAATCAGGGCGAGGAGCAGGTGCGGCGTGAGGAAACGTGAGTCGGTGGCCTTGCAGGCCGCCTTGGCCCGTTCCAGCGTCTCACGGAGCGGGTCGGCCAGCGGGACATCACGCGACAGGGCAGCCGTGTTCAGCCGCTGCAGGTCGGCCAGCTGTGACTCCACCTTCTCCAGAACAGCGAGCACGACGCGGTTGTGCAGCGGGCTCTCTGCCTCGCCGGCCATGGCACGAATCTCGTTGGGGATGTGCCGGGTGATGCGAGTGACGATGTCCGGGAAGTGAACGGGGAAGGTGGCCAGATCCCATCCCGCCTCCTCGGCGGCCTCGGTCCAGTACCGCAAGGCGGCGTCGTCGTCTCGTTGGCCGAGCAGGTCGGCGCCGAGGTCGTGCTGTTCCTCAACCAAGTTGTGGATCATGAGCAGGACGTGCTGCACGACCTCGGCCGGCAGCCCGTCTGCGCAGACTTCCTCGACTCCCTGGTCGATAGCCCGGCGGATCGCCTTCTCCGCGGCGCGCGTCTCGGGCTTGCCGAACGCGGCTGCACCGATCCGCTTGGCGGCCTGGCCGAGTAGTGAGGCTGCGACACTCGCGGCGATCTTGGCGGTGATTGGATCCAACACCTGCACTCCGAAAGGTGAGGATGGCGAAGCCGACATACCAAAGGTAATTGAGCTTCTTCAGCGCTGCCGCTCCAGGGTGAGTACGGCCTCATGGATATTCCCTGACCAGCAAGTTTTCACTCAGTCTTCGGCACCGGGGTGCCCACCGGTTCTACGGACAGTTCCAGCGTGTTGCCGCCTGGCTGCAGAAACTACAGCCGGCGAACGCCGAGCGGCGCAGGCACTCACACAACTGTCATCATCGATCCTTGGCGGCGAGCGTAATTCAGTTGCCATGACTCTGCCTGTTGGATCGCGACCTAATGACCGCAGAAGAGGTCCAGCGTCTTTCCGTCGCTTATCCGAACCTTCACGTCTGGCCTCGTCGAACACTCGAAAGTATGCTGCTTCATCCACCCCTCATCTCTTCCGTTTCCCTAGAAACGGTTGGCCGCAGAATCTCGGATGAGGATGTGGAGGAGATGCTTCGGGAGTTGGCCGCCCAATTCATGAATGAAGTAGCCGAGACACTCGCCCATGCGGCAAGAAATCGCCTCCATCCCCCGCCCCGTCGGAGCAATTTCAACTCTGCCCCCGATTTCGATATCGCCTGTGCTCGCGTTTACGAGAACCGCGCCGCTGCATGGGATGCAATTTTGTCTGAGCAACAGGAGTTGGCCCGGGGTCGCTGGGATGAAAAGTGGATAGACCTAGTTGAGCCGAAGAGACTTCTCGGCGCTCTGCAGGCCAAGACGAGAGTATTCGGAAAGCATCAGCTCTTGAAGGAGGCGCTGATGAACCGGGCCGGCCGGGATCAGGGGGTCCGCCCGCCGGGTCTCGAGGAGTTCCGCATCAAGATGACGCGTCTGATCACTGCCGAGTGAATCCTCAGCCGCGCTTCGGCGAGCTGGCAACCGCCGATCAGCGGGACCTCGCCCCGACGCTCGGCTGGCAGCCGGTTCTGGCACTCTGCCGTGGACGGCCGCTAGCCTCGATCTTTCTTGACGGTCCGCCGACGGAGTCGGCGGACCGTTTCGTTTTCGGTGGCTGAGGGTGGGCAGGCCGGTGGCCCGACTGTCGCGTCGGGTGGGCGCCGGGTTCCACTACTCCGGTAGGGGTGGTGCTCCTCGTCGGGACGTAAAGTCGCTGGTCAGCCGGGCTTCGGTAGGAGAGCGAGTCGTGCGAGTGCTGTGGTGATCTCGCCGGACCACGGCCAGTGGCGGGCGATGCGGAGGATGCGACGCCTGCCGGTCGTGACGAGCTGGGCGGCTGGGGAGAAGAGCCGGAGCCGAAGCCGGCGGGGCTCCCAGAGCCGGGCCTGACCGTTCAGTGCGAGCATCGGCATCCAGGCCAGCAGGTCGAGTGCGATCTGGACGATCTCCAGCCAGACCCTGTTTTGCGCGGTGTCGTGCAGGGGCAGGTTCCGCAGGCCGGTCGCGCGGGCAGCCCGGACGCGGTCCTCGGCCCGTGCCCGCAGGCGGTGGCGGAGTTCGAGCTCGGCGATGGGCCGGCCGGTGGTGTTGGTCGCGAAGCACGTGATCCGCATGCCGTCGGCATCCGTGATCCTCAACTGGGCGCCGGGGTGCGGTCGTTCCTTCCGGACGATCAGCCGCATGCCCTTCGGCCAGCCGTCGAGCATGCCGCCGGTGAGTTCGGCGACCCAGGCCCCGTCGCGGATCTCTCCGCCGGGCTCGACGGCCGGCGTCCATGCCGTGAGCGGCACCTTGAGTACGGCCTGGTGAATTGCGTCGGTGATGGTCATGCCGACCGAGTACGACAGCCACCGTCCGCGTTTCGCGAGCCAGGCCACGAACTCGTGGGTGCCGCCCGCGGAGTCGGTGCGGATCAGCGTCCGGCGCCCGCGCCGATAGGGCTTGGGCAGCTGGGCCAGGGCCAGTTGGGTGGTCGTGATGTGATCGGCGGCGGTGTTGCTGCCGGCGTTTCCGGGCCTGAGCAGACCGGCCACCGGTTCGCCGGACCCGCCCGTCCCATGGTCGACGAAGCCCATCAGCGGATGGTGGCCGAAGGTCTTCTTCCAGGTCGCAGCCGTGTCTTCCTTGTCGGAATGCGCGATCACCAGGACGCCATCCAGGTCCACGGTCACAGAACCGGTCGCATCCGGCGCCGACATGCCAGCCAACTTCCATACATGTTGACGCACTTGGGACCGGGCGCTGCGGATCGCGTTCAGGGCGAGTTGGCCGCCTGCTGCGAGCGTGTCAATCAGTCGGGAGACTGTCGGGTCCGAAGCCACCGGCCCGAACACGGCCGGCTCGACCCGCAGCATGCCAATGTCGGCCAGGCAGTCGCCACCGAGGGCGAGCGCAAGCGCCACATCCAGAAGGATCTTGCCGGGGTCGTGCACCGCCCGCGGCTTGCGCCAGGTGCCAGAGCCGCAGATATCGCAGTATCCAGGCCCGTCTTGCGGACTGTCTCCACCAGCAGCACGGTCCCGGCCTGCGAGACCACTCCACGACCGCTGCCCTCAACGCGGACACGCGGGTACGACCCGGTGTGCTTCTTCACCTGAGAAGTGCTTCTTTCCACGGCACGATCTGGACTCTCGACAAGTCCTATCGTTCCAGGTCAGGACAATGCCAGTGATTTAGACGCTTCTGCAGGTGAGGGCGGGTGTCCCGGGTTCCGTGTGACTTTGAGTGAGTAGCTGACGCGGCTGGGAGGGCGGGGTCCCGGCGTTTGGCTTCGAACGTGTTCCTCGGTGGTTTTTCAACCGTTGGCAGCGGCGGTTGCGGCGTGGGGCAGGAGGTCGTTGAGGAGTTCCTGGACGACTTCGAGTCGGGCGGCGCCTAGGGCCTGCGGGTTCGCTGCGGCCTGTCCGGCAGTGGTGAGCCGGGCGAGCCGCTCCACCGTGGTGAAGGAGATCTGGTCGGGATCGATCTCTCCCTGTTCGGCTGCGTGGACCTTGAGCGCACACAGCGCCTGGTAGACGGTGATCGTGCGGATCTCCCCATGCACCCAGGGGCAGCTCACCCAAAACAGCTATCAGCACACGCTCTACCTGCACTGATGCCCTAAATCACCGGCATTGCAGGTCAGGAGCACTTCTCGCGTTTGCGATCAAGTCTCGGACAGACCACCTCGTGAAAGCCCGGGGCTAAGCCGGTTCGGACATACGCAGTTCTGGTGTCGGCGTTTTGGTGCCGCTCCACGGAGCCAACTGTGCTGACTGGGGCGGGGCTTCCTCGCAGGGGCCGCAGGATCACATCCGTGATCAGGTCATCCAATGTAGTCCGGACCTTCCCGGGCCTCTCGAAGGCGTCCCCCCACCACTCGAAGATCTGCCCACACCTCAACAGGGCTTGCCAGCACCTCTTGAGGGCCGATGACGCTATGGACAGGAACATCGCCATCACCCCTCTCGGAGAGGAATGTCCATCGCAAGGACGAGGAAATGTACAACCGCAAGGCCCGTGGGGCTGATGCGCCCCGTGGGGCGGTGGCAGGCCAGGTCACCCACCTCCACTGATCGTTGCTCGGCACCAGCACACCTCCCGTGCGGGCAGTTTCCGCAGCTCGGCGGGGTTGGGCGGCAGGCGATCAGGCCGCAAGCTGGATCCGACCGAACAGCAGGGCGTATCCGGGCGGAAGCAGGCGGATAATGCGCTCCGTGAGCTCGTCACCCGCAGCGTCCGCCACCACACTCAGGACCGAGCTGACGTCCCAGCGGGCAGTCGTGGGAGTGGCTCCATCGATCCGGGCCGCCACATTGTCGACGAACTGCGCACCGGTCAGCGGCTTGATGACGGGTACCTGCTCGGCAATGACCGTGGCGGCCTCGACAGGCAGCCGCTTGACCAGATCGGCCTTCGCCGGACCGGTCAGGTGCCCGCCCAGTGTGGAGAGCACGATCTTTGTGATCCGCTCGGCCTCCTTGGTGGTGGGGTACTCCCCGCGCTCGCGCACTTCCTCCACGAGTTCGCTCCATCGCATCTCCGGTATCCCTTCCCTTTCGTTCCGTTCGCCGAGCTCCGGGCCAAAGGCGGCGGCGAAGATGTCAGACGGTGCGTGGACGGGATGGGTCGGCTGTCGGCCCCCGGCAGTGCAAAGCGAGGGCTCCTGCCGGGAGCCGGGTGCAGCCCGGTTCAGGCGTCGATCTGCTTCAAAGGCTCGCCGCCCGAGATCTGGATCTTCCGCGGCTTGTCTTGCTCGGCCACCGGGATGCGGAGCGTAAGGACCCCGGCGTCGTACGAGGCGTCGATCCGCTCGGTGTCGAGGCTGTCGCCGAGGAACAGCTGGCGGCTGTACGTCCCGGTCGGGCGCTCGGCCGCGATCAACTGTGCACCATCGGGTGCCGGCGAGCGGCGGTCGGCGCGGACGGTGAGGACGTTCCGGTCGACGTCGAGGTCGATGGTCTCGGGGTCGACACCCGGGATGTCGAAGTGGACCACGAATTCGTCATCCGCGCGGTATGCCTCCATCGGCATGGCGGTGGTCCAGGACCTCGTACCGAGCGCCTGCTGGGTGAGTCGATCCAGTGCACGGAACGGGTCGGTGCGCATGAGCATCACTGGTCATCTCCTTTCGAACGACGGATCCGGTCTGCGATGCCCGTACACCATTCATATAGCTCAGAGAAGAAAACTTGACAAGTGCGGGCTCATATTTCCCTGAAAGCCCAGTTCAGGGGCGACTGGCCGTGCCGCTGCCCTGGATATCGTGTGCCGCCGGAGAACCGGCGCAGGCTGGCCTGGACGGTCCTCGTGCCCCTTGCGGAGGCGGGCCGGGCCGGCGTCCGGGGAGCAATTTCTCGGCCCACGGGCGCAGGACGTCCGCGGGTGCCGCGCCGGCCTGCCGGGCGATGACCTGCCCGTTGTGGAGCACCGGCTGGGTGGGCACCATCTGTACCTCGAATCGCCGGGCCAGCGGGCAGGACTGGTGGACGTCGACTTTGACTAGTTTGATGGGTCCGGCGAGGCCACAGGCGACCTGTTCGAGTGCCGGGCTGACCCGCTGCACCGGACCTCCGGGTATCCGCGGTCAGCGCCGCCCACCCAGGATGATCTTCCAAACGCGCGTTGCCACCTGCAGGTTGAGCCGGGTGTCCACATCCGCCAGGTCGCGGTCGCTGATCTCACGGATGCGCTGCAGCCGGTAGCGCAGGGTGCTGCGGTGGACCGTCAGCGCAGAGGCCGCATCGTCGTAGTTGCCTCCGCAGTCGAAGTAGCGCGAGAGCGTCTCCACCAACTCCGTGTCGTGTTCTGCGTCGTAGTCGATCAGCTGGCCGAGCCACTCTCGCACGAAGTCTTCGAGCTCCCGGAGATCGTTGCCGGGCCCCAGGATCCGGTACAGCCCGAGGTCTTCGAAGAACGTCGTCCCGCTGCGCTGGCGGGAGTTCTGCCGCACCTCCAGGGCCCGCAGTGCCTCCTGATAGCAGCGGGGAACGGCGTCAGGGGAGTCGCAGGGGGTGCTCACCCCGATCGCTCCGTCGGGCGTCCCCAGCTCATGGGCCAGCGCCGCGTGCACGGCATCGTCGTTGGGCCTTGCTTCGGTCAGCAGGACCACCCGGTCGCCGCGACGGGTGATCAGCGGACGGGTCGCCGTGGCGGCCGCCGCCTGCTCGACGGCACGGGTGAAGGAGTCGTCAGGGGCGTTGCCAGGCCAGTACACCACGACCACGTAATGGGTACGTTGCAGGTCGTGGCCGACGGCTTCGGCCCGGGCGTAGGCACTCGTCTCGTCAGTGCCCTCCAACAGGTCGTCGATCAGCTGGCGGCGAAGCCGCAGTCCGGCCTCGGTGAGTTCTCGCATATGCAGGAGCTCCTGGGCGAGCAAGCGCTGGGCGTGATCCAAGGCGAACGTGGTGTGCTCGTCGGCCGTCGCCTCGGGGTCCTCCAGGGCGAGTACGCCGAGGAGGTCGCCGCGTGGTCGGACCAGGGCGATCAGCCGGTCCTTGACTTTGACCGGGCCCGCCTCGTGCGCGACCTCCCGCAACATCTCGTCCTGGTGGGTCGAGGACCGCACTGGATAGGGGTCGGGCCGGTCGGGACCGGCCCAGCACCTCAGGTTGCCGAACCGGTCCTCGATGAGCGCCGACAGCCCGGTGAGCTCGTACAGCGCTTGGGTGATGGCGTCCTCGCCGCCGCCCCGGGCGGCGACACGGTCGAGGGTCTCGTGCACGCTCTTCTGCAGGTGCAGCTTGGAGCGCATTGCGTCCAGTTGCCGCAGCGCGGTGTCCCGTTCGGTGCGAAGTCGGCTCAGCTCGCCGGCGTTGTCGTGGTGCGCGGGGTGCGTGGCCGCCAGTGACATGGCCGCCGATGCGAGCCTCACGAGGGTCGAGAGGAGGAAGTGGCCCTGCTCATCGGGCCCGGAGCGGGAGGAGACCACGATGTAGCCGAGCAGACCGCCGGCCCCGCGCAGGCCGAACGCCCAGCTCCAGGGCCTCTCTGGAAGGTATACGGAGCCGTCAGCCTCGCCCAGCTCCTTCATCTGTGCGTCGTCGACCGTTGGCGCTCCCGCGTCGTGGCCGGGGACGCGGGACAAACCGTCGCCCGTCGCGAGGTATCCGGCCTCGGCGTGGTAGGGACCAAGGGCCCTGACGTGCCGCATGGCCAACCGCACGATCTCACTCTGCTCCGCGCAGGTGAACAGGGTGTGGGACAGCACCAGCAGCCCGTGTGGGTCCGCCGCGAGCGGACGGGGGGCGTGCCGTTCGGTGCCCGCGGTGTTGCTCGGGTGGCGGGTCACCTTCTGGTCGGAGATGTGAGGGGAAAGCCTCCGTGACGGATGGGAGGCCATGGTCACTCCGTTCTCCTCCGGTCATCGGAGGCGATCGAGCGAGTCGTGGGATCCACGCCTGGGCGTGCCCTGAGCACCCAGCCTAGGCAAGGCAATCCGACTTGTCCGATTTGTGCCTTGCTCTCGTGGGCCGACCGACCGCGTCGACTTCTGACCTATCGGGTGCAGGCGGAGCGCGCTGCTCTCTTGCAACTCTGGGCTTGTCAGGGATCGCCGGGCGCACCGGTGGCCGTGGCAGGAAGGACTGGCTGATGAACGAGCAGGTCCGCAGGACCATCGCCTCGTACACGACCTACCAGGAGGCGGAACGCGCCGTCGATCACCTGTCCGATCAGGGTTTTCCCGTCGAGAGGGTGGCCATCATCGGGCAGGACGTGCGCCTGGTCGAGCAGGTGACCGGCCGCATGGGACATGGCGGGGCCGCCCTCCAGGGCGCGGCGAGCGGTGCCCTGCCCGGCGCACTGATCGGGTGGATCTTCGGGCTGCTGAACTGGCTGGACCCGGTCGTGTCGGGACTGCTCCTCGCCTTGGACGGGCTGGTTTTCGGAGCACTCGTCGGTGCTCTGCTCGGCCTGCTGGTGCACGCGGCCCAGCGTGGCCGCCGGGACTTCGCCTCGGTGAGCTTCATGCAGCCCAGCCGGTACGACGTCGTCGCCGACGAAGCGGTCGCCGACGAGGCGGTGCAGCTGCTGGCCGAGCTGCCCGGCGGGACCGGCACCAGCACAAGCAGCGGGGCTTGGAAGAGCAGCCGCCCGCGGAGCGGTCCCGCCGTCACCTGAGCGAGTGCGGAAGACCGGGCGCGACTCCGAGGCGAACGGGGGCCGCCCGTCGCGGAAGGAGTTCCTCATGGCCAAGGCAGTAGGCATCGACCTGGGCACCACGAACTCGGTGATCGCCGTCTGGGAGGGCGGCGAGTCGGCGGTCGTTCCCAACAGCGAGGGTAACCGTACGACGCCGTCCGTGGTGGCCTTCACCGACACGGGCGAGCGCCTGGTGGGTCAGCTGGCCCGCCGGCAGGCGATCCTCAACCCCAAGGGCACCATCTACTCGGCGAAGCGGTTCATCGGCCGGCACTTCGACGAGATCTCCGAGGAGGCCAAGGCCGTCGCGTACGACGTGGTCGAGGGAGACGGCGGCGCCGCCCGCTTCAAGGTGCGCGACAAGCTCTACGCGCCCGAGGAGATCAGCGCGCAGGTGCTGCGCAAGCTCGCCGACGATGCCTCCAAGCAGCTGGGAGAGCGGGTCACGGAGGCGGTCATCACGGTGCCCGCCTACTTCAACGACGCCCAGCGCACCGCTACCAAGGACGCCGGACGGATCGCCGGCCTGGAAGTGCTGCGGATCATCAACGAGCCGACCGCGGCCGCCCTCGCCTACGGCATGGACAAGAAGCAGCACGAGACGGTGCTCGTCTTCGACCTGGGCGGCGGCACCTTCGACGTCAGCATCCTCGACGTCGGCGACGGCGTGGTGGAGGTACGGTCCACGGCGGGCGACAGCCATCTGGGCGGCGACGACTTCGACCGCCGGCTGGTCGACCAGCTCGCCGACGGCTTCCAGAAGGAGAACGGCATCGACCTGCGGAACGACCCGCAGGCGCTGCAACGCCTGTTCGAGGCCGCCGAGAAGGCCAAGACCGAGCTCAGCTCGGTGACCCAGACGCAGGTCAGCCTGCCGTTCATCACGGCCGACGCCTCCGGGCCCAAGCATCT
Source organism: Streptomyces sp. NPDC002623 (assembly GCF_053592635.1). Lineage (NCBI taxonomy): Bacteria > Bacillati > Actinomycetota > Actinomycetes > Kitasatosporales > Streptomycetaceae > Streptomyces > Streptomyces sp. NPDC002623. The sequence continues at coordinate 163,348 of NZ_JBSFWB010000014.1, forward strand.
GACCACGACGATCATGCGGTCCACGTTCGAGCAGATCACCGGCGACCTGGTGGAGCGGTGCCTGGGCCCGGTGCGGCAGGCCATGGACGACGCCAAGGTCAGTGACAACGACATCGACGAGGTCATCCTCGTCGGCGGCTCCACCCGCATCCCCGCCGTCCAGGCCCTGGTGCGGAGGCTGACCGGCGGCAAGGACCCCAACATGAGCGTCAACCCCGACGAGGTCGTGGCGATGGGCGCCGCGATCCAGGCCGGGGTCCTCAAGGGCGAGGTCAAGGATGTCCTGCTGCTCGATGTCACCCCGTTGTCGCTGGGCGTGGAGACACGCGGCGGCGTGATGACGAAGATCATCGAGCGGAACACGACCATCCCGGTGCGCCGCACCGAGACCTTCTCCACCGCCGAGGACAACCAGCCCGCCGTCGACGTCGTCGTCCTGCAGGGCGAGCGGGAGAGGGCCGCCGACAACCGGGTCCTGGGTCGCTTCCAGCTCACCGACATCCGCCCTGCGCCGCGCGGCGAGCCGCAGGTCGAGGTCACCTTCGACGTCGATGCCAACGGCATCCTCAACGTCACCGCGCGGGACAAGGACACCGGCAAGGAGCAGGGCATCACCATCAGCGAGAGCTCCAACCTCGACCGCAGCGAGGTCGAGCGGATGGTCCAGGAGGCCGACCGCAACCGCGGCCAGGACCAGGCCCTGCGCGAGGCGGTCGACGCCCGCAACGAACTGGACGCCATCGCCTACCAGGTCGAAAAGCGCCTCGGCGAGCTCGGCGACACCGCGCCCGCACATGAGAAGGCCCGCGCCGAGATGCTGGTGGCCGAGGCCCGCGAGGCGGTCAAGAACGACGCCGGGGTGGACAAGGTCCGGCCGCTGACGTCCGAACTCCAGCAGGTCTTCGCGGGGCTCGCGGCCCACCAGGCGGGAGCCGCCGCGGGCGGTCCGGCAGGCACCGGCTCACCGGACGGATCCGGTACCGGCGGGGCCGCGCCGGGCGGCGCCGGGGGCGACGACGATGTGATCGACGCCGAGTTCGACAAGGGCTGAGGTGCCCGCCATGCCCATCCCACCCCGGGGCCCAGAGCCCGACCCGCCGCAGGAAGGCGCCGTACAGCCGCCGCGCGGGGACCTTGAGCAGCCTGGACCGCCGACCGAGGAGGCCGAGCCGGGGCCCGACGCCGCAACCGGCGCCGCCGCACCCGACGACGAATACGCTGTCGCGCTGCGAGAGGCCGAGGACCGCTGGCGCCGCGCCCTGGCCGACCTCGACAACCTGCGCAAACGCCACGCCAGGGAGCTGGAGCGGGAGGCCGCGGCCGAACGCGCCCGTACGGCTGCGGCCTTCCTGCCCGTCATCGACAACCTGGAACTTGCCCTGAGCCACGCGGCCGCCGACCCCGGCGCGATTGTCGAAGGTATCCGAGCTGTGCGGGACCAGGCCGTAAACGTCATGGAGCGGCTGGGCTACCCGCGCCACGCAGAGAAAGGCGTGCCGTTCGACCCGGCCCGGCACGAGGTGGTCGGCGTGGTCCAGGATCCCGACGCCGATCCGAACACCGTGGTCCAAGTGCTGCGACCCGGTTACGGGGAGGCCGAGCGGCAGCTGCGGCCTGCCGCCGTGACCGTCGCCAAGCGGGAGTGACCGTCCATGGCACGCGACTTCTACGAGGTGCTCGGCGTTCCGCGCACCGCCGACCGGGACGAGATCCAGCGGGCCTACCGCACCCTGGCCCGCAGGTACCACCCCGACGTCAACAAGGACCCCCAGGCGGAGGAGCGGTTCAAGGACATCAATGAGGCCTTCAGCGTCCTGTCCGATCCGGAGCAGCGAGCCCGCTACGACCGCTTCGGCGAGGACTTCCGGAAGATCCCGGAGGACTGGGAGGAGCGGGTCGCCGCCGGAGCCGGAGCCGGAGCCGACAGCGGCTTCCGGTGGGCCACCGGCGGCGGTCCCCGGGTGCGGTACTCCACGGCGGGCTTCGGGGGCGAGGGGGTCGACGTCGAGGATCTGTTCGGCTCGCTGTTCGGCGGCGCCGGGCGAATGCGCGTGCCCGGCGCCGACCAGGAGGCCGAACTGCCGCTCACCGTCGAGGAGGCCTATCGGGGCGGCCGCCGTACGGTCACCCTCGCCGGGCCGGACGGGCAGCGGCGCTACCAGGTCGACGTGCCGCCCGGCACGACCGACGGGCAGCGCATCCGGCTGGCCGGGGAGGGCGGGCGCGGGAGCGGCGACGACGCTCCCGCCGGGGACCTGTACCTGAGGGTGCGGATCCAGCCGCACCCCGAGTTCCGCCTTGACGGCCGGGACGTCCACGTGAGGCTTCCGGTCACCCCGTGGGAGGCGGCGCTGGGCGCGACCGTGCCGGTGCGCACGCCGAGCGGTGCCACGGCGAAGGTGACCGTGCCGGCCGGGTCCTCCAGCGGACGGCGCCTGCGGCTGCGCGGCGAGGGCATGCCGGGCCCGCGCGGCGCGAACGGAGACCTATACGCGGAGCTGCGGATCATGGTGCCGCCCCGGCTGAGCGACCGGGAGCGCGAGCTGCTGGAGGAACTTGCCGCTGTCTCCTCGTTCGACCCCAGGAGGACCTGATGACCGACCGACCGGCCGAGGCCCGCCCGTCCCACGCACGCACGACCGAGGTGGGCGTGCAGTACGCGATCGTGCCCGTGCCCAGGCTCTCCCTGGAGACCGTGGCCCGCCGCTCAGGCCTCCATCCCGACCTGATCCGTCGGTTCGTCGCCCTCGGACTGGTGGATGCCGGCCGTGACGCCTCTGGACGGCTGGCGTTCGCCCCCACGGCCCCGGCCGCCCTGGCCCGCGTCCAACGGTTGCGCACCGGGCTGTGCCTGAACTACGCATCCCTCGGTCTGGTGCTCGATCTGCTCGACCGCATCAGCTTGCTCGAAGCCGCGCTGCGGCGTGCAGGCGTGAGGAGTGATCTACCACCATGGACATGAACCGCCTGACCCAGAAGTCACAGGAAGCCCTGCAGGAGGCCCAGAGCGCCGCCGGCCGTCTGGGCCACACCGAGGTCGACGGCGAACATCTGCTGCTCGCCCTCCTCGACCAGGAGGAGGGCCTGATCCCGCGGCTGCTGCAGCAGGCGGGCACCGAGCCCGAGGAGTTGCGCGCGGCCGTACGCGAGGAGCTCTCCCGCCGGCCCAAGGTGACCGGCCCGGGCGCGGCGCCGGGCCAGGTCTTCGTCACCCAGCGTCTGGCCCGGCTGCTGGACGCGGCAGAGCGGGAGGCCAAACGCCTCAAGGACGAGTACGTGTCCGTGGAACACCTGCTGCTGGCGCTGGCCGAGGAGGGCTCGGCGACCGCCGCCGGGCGCCTGCTGAAGGAGCACGGCGTGACCCGGGACTCCTTCCTCGGCGCGCTCACCCAGGTCCGCGGCAACCAACGCGTGACCTCCGCCAACCCCGAGGTGGCCTACGAGGCCCTGGAGAAGTACGGCCGTGACCTGGTCGCCGAGGCCCGGACCGGGCGGCTCGACCCCGTCATCGGCCGGGACGCCGAGATCCGCCGCGTCACCCAGATCCTCAGCCGCAAGAGCAAGAACAACCCCGTCCTGATCGGCGACCCCGGCGTCGGCAAGACCGCCATCGTGGAGGGTCTGGCCCAGCGCATCGTGCGCGGTGACGTGCCCGAAGGACTGCGCGACAAGACGGTGTTCGCGCTCGACATGGGCTCGCTCGTGGCGGGCGCCAAGTACCGCGGCGAGTTCGAGGAACGCCTCAAGGCCGTGCTGAGCGAGGTCAGGGCCGCCGAGGGGCGGATCCTGCTCTTCGTCGACGAGTTGCACACGGTCGTCGGCGCGGGCGCCGCCGAAGGAGCCATGGACGCGGGCAACATGCTCAAGCCCATGCTCGCCCGCGGCGAACTCCACATGATCGGCGCCACCACCCTCGACGAGTACCGCAAGCACATCGAGAAGGACGCCGCCCTCGAACGCCGCTTCCAGCAGGTCCTGGTCGACGAACCCAGCGTGGAGGACACCATCTCCATCCTGCGCGGCCTGCGCGAACGCCTCGAGGTCTTCCACGGTGTCAAGATCCAGGACACCTCGCTGGTCGCGGCAGCGACGCTCTCCCACCGCTACATCACCGACCGTTTCCTGCCCGACAAGGCCATCGACCTCGTCGACGAGGCCTGTGCCCGGCTGCGTACGGAGATCGACTCCATGCCCGCCGAACTCGACGAGATCACCCGGCGGGTGACCCGTCTGGAGATCGAGGAGGCGGCCCTGTCCAAGGAGACCGACCCCGCCAGCAAGGCCCGCCTGGAGGAGCTGCGCAGGGAACTGGCCGACCTGCGCGGCGAGGCCGACGCCAAACACGCCCAGTGGGAGGCCGAACGGCAGGCGATCCGCCGCGTGCAGGAACTGCGCCAGGAACTGGAGCAGGTCCGCCACGAGGCGGAGGAGGCCGAACGCGCCTACGACCTCAACCGCGCCGCCGAACTCCGCTACGGCCGCCTCCAGGACCTGGAGCGCCGACTCGCCGCAGAGGAGGAGCAACTGGCCGCCAAACAAGGGCAGAACCGGCTGCTGCGCGAGGTCGTCACCGAGGAGGAGATCGCCGAGATCGTCGCCGCCTGGACCGGCATCCCCGTCGCCCGCCTCCAGGAGGGCGAACGCGAGAAACTGCTGCGCCTCGACGAGATCCTGCGCGAGCGCGTCATCGGCCAGGACGAGGCCGTCCAGCTCGTCGCCGACGCCATCATCCGCGCCCGCTCCGGCATCCGCGACCCTCGCCGCCCCATCGGCTCGTTCATCTTCCTCGGCCCCACCGGCGTCGGGAAGACCGAGCTGGCCAAGACCCTCGCCCGAGCCCTGTTCGACTCCGAGGAGAACATGGTCCGCCTCGACATGAGCGAGTACCAGGAGCGGCACACCGTCAGCCGGCTCATGGGCGCCCCGCCCGGATACGTCGGCTACGAGGAAGGCGGCCAGCTCACCGAGGCCGTACGCCGCAAGCCGTACTCGGTCGTGCTGTTCGACGAGATCGAGAAGGCGCACACCGATGTCTTCAACACCCTGCTGCAGATCCTCGATGACGGCCGCATCACCGACGCCCAGGGCCGCACCGTCGACTTCCGCAACACCGTGATCATCATGACGTCCAACATCGGCTCCGAGCACCTCCTCGACGGCGCCACCGCCGAGGGCGAGATCAAGCCGGACGCCCGCGCCCTGGTGATGGGCGAGCTGCGCGGGCACTTCCGCCCGGAGTTCCTGAACCGTGTCGACGACATCGTGCTGTTCAAACCGCTCGGTGAGCGGCAGATCGAGCGGATCGTGGAGCTGCAGTTCGACGAACTGCGCCGCCGCCTCGCCGAACGCCGCATCACCGTCGAACTCACCGAAGCAGCCCGTGAGTTGATCGCTCATCAGGGCTACGACCCGGTGTACGGGGCCCGCCCGCTGCGGCGTTACATCTCCCACGAGGTCGAGACACTCGTCGGGCGCGCCCTGCTGCGCGGCGACGTCCAGGACGGCGCGAAGGTCCGTGTCGACGCCGAGCACGGAGAACTGGTGGTCACCTACGACCAGCCCGAGGACGGGAAGGGGGCGAGGGCGGCATGAGCACCGTGCAAGCCACCAACGTCACCTGTCCGCACTGCGGGCGCACCAACCGGGTGCCGGCGGCCGCCGAGGGCAGCCCCAGGTGCGGCAACTGCAAGCAGCCGCTGCCGTGGATGGCCGACGCGGGCGACGACGACTTCACCGAGGTCGTCGAGCAGGCCACCGTGCCCGTCGTCGTCGACCTGTGGGCCACCTGGTGCGGCCCCTGCCGCATGGTGAGTCCCGCGCTGGAGAAGGTCGCCGCCGATCTCGCGGGAAAGATCAAACTGGTCAAGGTCGACATCGACAAGAACCCGCGCCTGGCGCGGCGGTTCGAGGTCCAGGCGGTACCGACGCTGCTGGTCCTCGACCAGGGCGAGACGGTCGCCCGGCAGGCGGGGGCGGCGCCCGCCCCCGCTCTGCGCCAGTGGGTGGAACAGTCGATCACGGCCCGGAAAGGGTGATCCGGATGACCCTGCACGCAGACCCCCACCTCGCGCTTGTCCGGCCGGTCCAGCCGCTGACCTCAGAAGGGTGTCAGGAGTGTCTGCTGCTCGGCTCCCCGTGGGTCCACCTCAGGCTCTGCCTGACCTGCGGCCACGTCGGCTGCTGCGATTCCTCGCCGAACCGGCACGCCCGCCGTCACGCCGCCGCCGACGGCCATCCGATCGTGGCGTCGCTCGAGCCCGGCGAGGACTGGCGGTGGTGCTTCGTCCATGAGGCGTTCGTGTGATGCCCGGCGACGAGACGCGGCCGGGCGCAGCGCCGGTGCCGGACGAGGCGGAGGAGAGCGTCCCCTTCGAGACCCCCGACATCTACGGCGCCTATCCCCGCCTGTCGGACGACCAGATGGCCCGCCTGGCGCAGCATGGCCGGCGGCGCGCGGCTGACGCGGGTGACGTACTGATCCGAGAGGGCGAGCGGTGCGAGACGTTCTACGTCGTCCTCAGTGGCTCGGTCGCCATCGTCGAGGGCTACGGCACGCCCGATGAACACCTGCTGCGTGTGCACGGCCCTGGCCGCTTCATCGGCGAACTCGGCCTCCTGAACGGACAGGTGGCCTTCTACACCGCCGTGGTCAGGGACCCCGGCGAGATCCTCACCCTGTCCATGGACCAGCTGCGTGCCCTGGTGACCCGGGACTCCACCCTTGGTGATCTGGTGCTGCGCGCCTGTCTGGGCCGTCGGGCTCTACTCGTCGGGCAGGGCGCCGGTTTCCGCATCATCGGCTCGCGCTACTCGCCCGACACCCGGCGGCTGCGCGAGTTCGCCGCCCGCAACCGGCTGCCGCACCGCTGGATCGATCTGGAGACGGACGAGGAGGCCGAGGCGCTGTTGCGGCGCTTCGCGGTCGGTCCGGAACAGACGCCGCTGGTGATCTGGCGGGACACGACCCTGCTGCGCAATCCGAGCAACGCCGAACTGGCCCGGTTCATCGGCCTGCCGCCTCTGGAATCGGGCAACGGACGCGGCGATCTCCTCATCGTCGGCTCCGGTCCGGCAGGTCTCGCCGCCGCGGTGAGCGCCGCCTCGGAGGGCCTCGGCACGACCGTGGTCGAGGCGCTGGCCACCGGCGGCCAGGCCGGGACGTCCTCCCGCATCGACAACTGCTTCGGCTTCCCTTCCGGCATCTCCGGCGCCGAACTCACCGAGCGCGCCGTGCTCCAGGCGGACAAGTTCGGCGCCCGGATCAGTGTCCCTGCGGAGGCGGCCCGGCTCGAACGGCGGGACGGCCACTACGCCGTCGGGTTCGACGACGGCAGCGAGATCACCGCCCGTACCGTCGTCCTGGCCACCGGCGCCCGCTACCGCCGCCTCCAGGTGCCCGGCATCGAGCCGTTGGAGGGCGCGAGCGTGCACTACTCGGCGACCGTCTACGAGGCCCAGCAGTGCCGTACCGACCCGGTGGCGGTGGTCGGCGGCGGCAACTCCGCGGGCCAGGCCGTGCTCTTCCTGGCCGGGTACGCACCGCAGGTGTATCTGCTCGTCCGTGGGCGGAGCCTCGAGGCGCACATGTCCCGCTACCTGATCGATCAGGTCGAGCGCCACCCGCGGGTGCGCGTGCTGCTGCGCACCGAGGTGACCGAGGCACTCGGCGACAAGGCGCTGGAGGCGGTCACCGTGGTCGACCACCGTACGGGCGAGCACCGTCACCTCGCGGTGCGGGCCCTTTTCGTCTTCACCGGCGCAGACCCTCACACCGCTTGGCTGTCCGGCGCGCTCGCCCTCGACGCGCGCGGCTACGTGCTCACCGGCGCGGAGGCGCAGGCGTGCTCCGTTCCCGAGCTGTGGCAGAGCCAGGGCCGCGACTGCCTGACGTTGGAGACCAGCCTGCCTGGCGTCTTCGCCGCCGGCGACGTGCGCAGCGGCTCGGTGAAGCGCGTGGCCTCCGCGGTCGGCGAAGGCGCGATGAGCATCCACTTCGTGCACCGCTACCTGGGCCACACGGCCGCGCCCGGCGGCACCGACAGCTCCCCGCACACCCGTCCGAAGGAGTCCGCTTGGCTCGCATGACACCCAGCGGGCGACGAGAACGCGAGAAGGAGAAGGAGGCGATGGGAATGACCACGCCCGTCCGGCGCCCCCGCGGTGGCGCCATGCAGGACAGGCCCCTTGGCTGGGCACGCAATCCGCTGACGGAGTTCGACCAACTGCTCAGCGAGATGAGCGGACTGATCGAATCCACGGTGGGAGGCGCTGCGCCCGCAGTCGCGTGGACACCCCTGGCGGATGTCACGGAGTCCGACGACGCCTTCCACGTCGAGATCGAACTCCCCGGCGTCAAGAGCAAGGACATCAACGTCGAAGCGAACGGCCAGGAGCTGGTGGTCACCGGAGAGATCAAGGAGAAGGAACGCAAAGGCGTCCTGCGCCGGAGCACCCGCCGCACTGGAACCTTCGAGTACCGGCTGCGGCTGCCCGGAGAGGTCGACACGGAAAAGATCAATGCGCAGATGACGGACGGGGTGCTCACTATCACCGTCCCCAAGGCCGAGGTCGCAAAGCCCCGGCACATCGAGATCAGCGAGACGAGTGAAAGCACCGAGAACAAGGGCTGAGACGCGACCGCCGCGGTTCCGGACGCACGTCCGGTACCGCGGCCGGGCCGGCGAGGCTTCGACACCCGGGGTGACTCATGAACGACGTCTCGTGTGACAACCCATCACGGCGGCGGAGACGCGGCATGAGGCTCCCTACCGGCTTCCTTTCGGCGCCGCAGACGCCAGGCGCGCAGCAGCCGAAGGGGGAGCAGGCCCAGCGGTGCTCGTCGGCCCATGTCCGCCTGGTCCTCGCGGTCGAATGCCCGTGCGTAACGCTCGGCGTCCTGGGCCGTCGGATATCGCTTGCTGCCCTCCGCTCCGCACCCACGCGCGCAGTGCCAGAGCATCGTGTCGCCCTCATGGAGAAAGCGAAAACGGTGTCCCAGAAGGTGGCAGCGCAGCACAGAAGACCACCCTATGCGGACCGTCCCAGTCCGGCCTGTCTGTCCCTCTGCAAGCAACAGCCCGTGGCCCTGAACGAGGAGGCACGGCATGACCACCACAGCCGAGCTCGGCGTCGTCACGACCAAGGTCCCCGCCCGGCTTGACCGGCTCCCGTGGTCCCGATTCCATTGGCGGATCGTCATCGGTCTGGGAACCGTCTGGATTCTGGACGGACTCGAAGTGACGATCGTCGGGGCGGTCGCCGCGCGTATGACCGAGCCGGGCAGCGGCATCAACCTGACCAGCTCCGACATAGGCACTGCCGCCGCCATCTACGTGGCAGGCGCATGTGCGGGCGCTCTGTTGTTCGGGAGGCTCACCGACCGCTACGGGCGCAAGAAGCTGTTCATGCTCACGCTCGGCATCTACATCCTCGCCACCGTCGCGACCGCGTTCGCCCACGACGCCTGGTACCTCTACCTCGCCCGCTTCATCACCGGTATGGGCATCGGCGGAGAGTATGCCGCGATCAACTCGGCCATCGACGAGCTGATTCCGGCCCGCAACCGCGGGCAGGTGGATCTGGCCATCAACGGCAGCTACTGGGTCGGTGCGGCGCTCGGCAGCCTGGTCGCCGTGCTGCTTCTCAACGAGAGTCTGCTGGCAGCCGACCTCGGCTGGCGGCTGGCCTTCGGCCTGGGCGGCATTCTGGGCCTGGGCATCATGCTGGTCCGCCGCCACGTGCCGGAGAGTCCGCGCTGGCTGTTCATCCACGGGCATCAAGCCGAAGCTGAACGCATCGTCGACCGGATCGAGGCCGAGGTGCACCAAGAGACCGGCCGCGAGCTGCCGGAACCGGGCGAGGCGGTCACCGTACGGCAGCGCGACGTCATCCCGTTCACGGAGATCGCCGGCGTGGCTCTGCGGCGGTATCCGCGTCGCGCCGTTCTCGGTCTGGCTCTCTTCGTCGGACAGGCGTTCCTGTACAACGCGATCGTCTTCGACCTGGGCACGATCCTGAACGGCTTCTTCGACATCGGCTCCGGCTCGATCCCCTACTTCCTTGTCCTCTTCGCGATCGCCAACTTCCTCGGACCACTCCTTCTCGGCCGACTGTTCGACACGGTTGGCAGAAAGCCGATGATCGCGGGCACCTACTTCGGCTCGGCGGTCGTGGCAGCCGTCCTCGCCGTTCTGCTGATCAACGGCTCCCTGACGACATGGTCGTTCTTCCTGCTGGTCTCGCTGACCTTCTTCGTGGCGTCCGCGGGAGCGAGCTCGGCCTACCTGACGGTGAGCGAGGTCTTCCCCATGGAGACCCGAGCCCTGTCCATCTCGCTGTTCTTCGCGATCGGCACGGCCGTGGGCGGAATCACCGGCCCGCTGCTGTTCGGCCACTTGATTCACAGTGGCGATGCCGACCTGGTGGCCATCGGCTTCCTCATCGGAGCGGCAGTCATGGCGCTGGGCGGGGTGGCCGAGGTCTTCTTCGGTGTGCGGGCCGAACAACAGTCCCTGGAGAACATCGCCCGGCCACTCACCGCTGAGGAAGCCGAGGCAGCCTGGCGCAACGAGCCCGCGCCGCAGGACGCACGAGACCGCCTCCGGCCCGCGCACGTTCGGCAGGCCGCGCACGAGCGGGAACTGCGGATCGCCGAGCGCACCGCCCGCCGCCGGGAGCGGGAGCGCGCCGGAGCCCGCCGCTACCGCCCGGGCACCGGACCGGGCAGCACCCTGTACTCGCCGGGGATGGCCGGCACCGCGGGCACGGCAAGCCGTACGTCCGCCATGGCCGAACAACGCCTCGACGACGAGATCGAGCAGATCACCCACGCGCTCCAAGAAACCGGCCCGACCAGCCGCGACCGACTCGAACAGGCGGTGGGTGGCCGTTCCTGGGGCCCCGGGCGCTTCCGCCGTGCCCTGCGTGAATCCGTGCGGGAGTCCCGGGCCAAGGGCCTTGCGGACGGCAACTACGCGCCGACGGACGGACCCGCACGGCCAGACAGCCCACCGGGCGACCCCATGACCAGCAGTGACCGGGGCAGAAGGAGGCAGCGATGAAATACGACGGATTCCTCGCCCGTGTACGCGAGCGAGGCGAATACAACGACCAGCACGAAGCCGCAGACGTCACCAAGGCCGTGCTGGAAGTGCTGGCCCAACGGATCAGCCCGGGAGAGGTCAAGGACCTCGCATCCCAGATGCCCGGCCCACTGGGACAGGTTCTGAACCATGCCACGCCGCAGCAGGCAAGGAGCTTCGGGATCGAAGAGTTCTACCGCCGGGTCGCCGAGCGCACCAATGCCCGCCCGCGTACGGCGCAGTGGGACGCCAGCGCGGTCCTGACCACCGTTGCCGACGCCGTCACCGGCGGAGAGCTGAATCAGATCATCAGCCAACTCCCCTCCAGCTACGCGGTCCTGTTCGGCAAGCCCGACCTCGCAGACTGAGCCCATGAGGCGCGCAGAACGAAGGGCCCGCGGAAATGGTTGAGACAGGTTTCTCCTCGTTCGACACCATGGTGGACAAGGCCAATCGGCTCCTCAAGGACGTCGAGGAGGCCTTCGAATGGCCCAAGGAACGGCGCAAGCAGTCGTACGCGGCACTTCGGGCCGTGCTGCACCCGCTCCGGGATCGTCTCCCGGTCGAGACGGCCGTACAGTTCGGCGCCCAGCTGCCGACCATCGTCAGGGGTATCTACTACGACGGCTGGAAGCTGGCTGAGACGCCCGTAAAGATGAGCAACGAGGAGTTCTTCTCGCGGGTCCGGAGCGAATTCCCCTATGCGGTCGAGGGCGGCAGCGAGAAGCTGGTGCGCACCGTACTGAAATCTCTGGAGCGCCATGTGAGCGCCGGCGAATGGCAGCACCTCAAATCCCGGGTGCCGAACTCGTTTGCCGCTCTCCTGCCGTGACCCGGGCTGAGGAGGTCATGAGCGCGGCCCAGCGCGCCGAGCAGGCCTGCGGCGGCCCGGCGTCCCAGCCCCTAGACCGGTTCCAGGCGGATGCCATGGCAGCCGGCTACGAGGCGGTGTATCTGCGGCTGGCCACCACAGCACCCAAGCCTCCGGCAGCATCCGCCGGTAAACAGGGCACCGCTACGGCCAAGGACCTGCCGCCCGTCGCCTGAGCCCTCTGCCTGCGCCGGAATGGCGCTGCAGATGTGCGGTGCCCTACCCGCCGCCTCCCGGAGACTGAGCTGTGCTTGGCATCCACCGTCCACGGAGTACCGGCGCAACGGCTGCACCCTCTGGCTCATGCGGTCACGGACCAGGGGGCTGCCACTCGAACATCAAAATCGTGGCGTCGTCGCTGAGTTCGTTGCGCCGGTGCTCGAGGATGGCATGGATGAGCAGGCGCAGCACTTCCGGGGCGCTCTGCCCTGCTGCTGTCGACCGGATGATGTAGTCGGTGAAGCGCTCCAGTCCGAACTCTTCGCCTTCCTCATTGCGTGACTCCACGACGCCGTCCGAGTAGAGCAGTACCCGGTCACCGGGTTCGAGGCTGGCATCGTGCACCTGACGGGCGGTCCCGGCGAGACTGGCGGGCAGACCCAGAGGAGGCTCAGGTGGCCGTTCCAAGGCCTTATAAAGCAGGCGATGGCGGCGGATGAGCAACGGAGGCGGGTGGCCGCAGTTGCACCATCGCAGCCCTCCGGTGGGCATGTGCAACTGGGTAAAAATACCCGTGCAGAACTCGTCCGGAAGCCACTTCGCCAGCGCCTCGTCCACGGTGCTCACGAGTGTGCCCAGGTCTGCTCCGCTGCGCCGGGCGTTACGGCAGCCCGACATGGCGACAGAGGTGGCAAGCCCGGACGCCAGATTGTGCCCCATGCCGTCAAGGATCGTGGCGTGCAAAACGTCCTCGGTGAACGAGTGGTCGAACGCGTCACCGCCCACTTCGTACGCAGGCTCCAGGACCGCCGTCGAAACGACCCGCCCGGTGCCGATCGACCGGGGAGGAAGGAAAGCCCTCACCATCTCCGTGGGCAGTTCCATCAGTCTGGTCCGCATGCGCTGCGCGATGGTGTCGCTGTAGGTGCGCTTGGATGTGATGATCAGTGCCAGGATCAGCGCCATCGTCCGGCAGCGCCGTAGCTTGATCCCGTCTAGGGTGTCCATGTTCAGTTCGAGGACGCCCAGCCGTTCCGCCCCGTCGGCCAGGGGCAGCCATACGGTCAGCCCGCCGGAGGGACCTTCTTCCACTCGGAGAGAGTCGGTGCGATAGGCCCATCCGGCCAGCGAAGTGTCGAGCTCCAGTTCCGGCTCGCCTTCGACAAGCGGCACCAGCACTCTTTGCTGAATGTCGACCAGATAGATAGCGGCCCTGCCCAGACCCATGGCCTCGGCATACCGGTTCAGGACCACCGGCAGTTCTGCAGGTGATGCCAGCTGGGCTGCTCTGACCAGTTCCTCCAGCAGCCGCTCCCCGGACCCGACGGACATGTTCCTGTCCATGCCTTCGATGATCCCTGGGAGGTCGGGCCGCCACAATCTGAGTTCTCCGACACCCGAGATGTGGGCCGATGAGCCTGGGGTGCTGGGGCTTGCCCTTGCGTGGTCGGGCATCAGGATCGGCTAACGACACCAGCCGGTCGGGGATTGCGCGGATCCCCGCAAGCCGCACAGCGGTCTGCTCCAGCAGCCGGCGGGTGCCCGCCGCGGTCTCGGCCAGCTCACCGACCAGGTGCGTCAGCCGCCCCAAGGGCGGTTTGCCCAGCGCGCGTCGGGCGTTGCGCTCCACCGCAGGACGAGTTCGACGTGGACGAGAGGCCGTACGGCGGGCCAGCGGATCGTTGCGGCAGCCGAGGAAGCAGAGCGCGCTGACGCTGGTTGGCCGTGGCCTGCACCGCCTGGTCCGGTCGCCACTCACAGCAGGAGGTCGAAGACGGCTCGGGCCTCGTCCCAGTGCTGGGTCTGGGGGTTCTTCAGGTCAGGGTGGAGGATCTTGAAGCACTGGGCAAGGGCCAGGCTGAGTCCGCCGATGATGTCCGGATAGGCCGCCTCGGTTTCCTCGTCGGGCATGCGGTCCAGAGCGGGGTGGGTGGCGAGCTGTTCTAGGATCGGCTTGAGTTCTACTTCCTGGTCGATCTTCCGGAAGTGGTGAATGCTCTCCTGCAGGCCTTTCGTGATCGGTAGGTCACAGGTCCGGATGATGTCACGCTCGTTGGCCTTGGCAGTGGCCTGGGCGACGGTCAGCAGATCGTAGAGCTTGGCGTCGACGAAGTCGCTGTAGCGCTTGAGATCGTTCTTGTCGACGTTCAGCCCCGCGGCCGCGCGGAAGAACCTTTCGAACCTGGCGATGGACATCACGGTCATGACGGCACCCTCCGACTGCGGGCGCCGGGGTGGCTCCCGGCCCCCTGGGCTTCCCAGTCAGCCTGGCCGACGGGGCACGGGAACGCATGCGCATGTCGGGACCAATTAGCCTCCCTGTATTACCCTGCCAGGCCCAGCCGTCCGACTTGCCCGGGTAGTCGAACGGGCGTGCGGATCGACAGCAGGGTGAACACCGCCTCGCGGAGCGGCGCCACGTAAAGGGTGACCCCCCAAATGTCGCTGCTGATGGGGCCGAACGCCGCGGTGGCGAACACGCCAGCGAGCGCTCGGGAGAGGCCGGTGATCCCCAGCCAGGGCTGGTTGACACGGACCATCCCGCCTAGCGGCCGCAACCGCCCGCGGACGCCGGCAGGACGTAGCACGGTGCCTCGCTGGTGTACTGGATCCTCCCGGTGGCAGGGGTTACCGGACTCCGGGATCAGCGCTTCGATCACGCCGAGGGCCGCTCCCCTCAGCCGGTGGGCGACGCGTATCAGGCTAGGCATGGGCAGCGACAGCAGCGCGCTATCTCCGGCGGGCCGATCATGGCGATGACGGGGCGGGTGTTGTCCTGGTATGCAGGTCCGTCACCCTTCCTCAGCCGCTTCGCGACCTCAGTCGGCCATCCCGGATCGGCGACGAGGACGACGTCGAGCCGCAGCCGCTGGGTGAACAGGCGGCGCTGGGGGTGTGCTCATCGATCGCCCTGTACGCGAGGGTGCCGGATGGTGGGTGTAGGTCGGCCGGGGTCGCGCCCCCTCGAGCGCGGCGCCGCCAGGAGGTGGCGGCGCGGCTGACGCGACCCGGCAGGGCGTTCCGGCTAGGCTCACACCCGTGACGTGGCTGCGGGCCTTCGGGGAGGTCGTGCGATCCGGGCTCACGATCGAGGACACGCGGCTGGAACCCCTGCTCGCGCTGCGCACGGCTGCTGGGGTGGCCATCGTCATCGGGCCGGCGCTGTGGCTGGTCTCCCCTGCGTATGCCGCGTCCGCCGCCCTCGGCGCCTACTCCGCGGGTGGGGCCACCTTCCAGCGCACCTGGCGTCCACGCAAGGTGATCGCGCTCGGCGCGGGCGCGGGTTTGGCGCTCAGCACCTTCGTGGGCTACCTGGCGGCGGGGCGACTCGTGACGTTCCTCCCACTGCTGGCCGTATGGGCCTTTGCCGCGGGAATGGCGTGGGCCGTCGGATCGACCGCTGGGATCGTCGCAGCGACGACGGTCGGCAGCATGCTGGTGACCATCACCCTGCCCACGAGCGTCGGGCGAGCCCTGGAGCACGCCGGGGTCATCGCGCTCGGGGGCGTGACGCAGGCCGTGCTGATCCTGCTGTTCCCGATCCGCCGTTGGGGGGCACATCGTGACGCGCTCGCCGACGCCTTGGCCGCCGTGGCGGACTACGCCCGCCGGCTACGGCACGATCCGACCGCCCCGTTCGACCCGGAACCGTTGATGACGGCCCGGGACGCGGCCGCCGTGACGCCATCACAGGCCCGAACCCGTCCCCCCGCCCTCCACGGCCCCCGAGGACTCGCCGAGCGCATTCGGCCGGTCGTCGCCGCGCTCGCCGACCCGGACGTCGGCGCCCCGGCGGAGGGACCCGGGCGGGACCGCGCGCGGGAGTTGCTCAACGCGGCCGCCGACGTCCTGGACGCGGCCGCTCGTTCGATCCGCCGCGGCACTCCCGCCGAGGTGCCGCCCCGGAGCACGGACGTCCTGCGCGTCGACAAGGAGCACGAGGTACTGGAGGGGCCCGCCCGGCAGGCCGCCGAGCGGCTCGTGGAACTGCTCGGCGAGGCTTTGGAGATCGCCGGGAGTGGTGGCGCGCGCGGGAAGACGCCCACGCCGCCCCCCGCGGGCGCCCAGTTCCTGGTACGCCCGACAATGTTCCGGCTGGTCCCGGTCGTCCTCCGGGCGGTCCGCCGTGAGCTCCGTCGGGACTCGCCCGTGTTCCGGCACGCCGTCCGCCTGGCGGCAGTGGCCACGCTCGGCTATCTGATCGCCGCCCGGCTCCCCCTGGGCCACGGCTACTGGGCGCCCATCGCCTCGGTGATGGTGATGCGGCCGGACTTCCACCGGACGTACGCGCGTGCGGTGGCCCGCCTCGCCGGGACCCTGGCGGGGGTCGCGCTCGCCACCGGGATAGTGCAGGCCCTGGGACCGGATGCCCATGTGTTCGGCGCGCTGGCGGTGGTCTCGGCGGGCCTGTCGTACACGCTGATCCGTACCGGCTACGCCTACTCCCAATGCTTCACTTCCGCGTACGTCGTCTTCCTGCTCGGCATGGGCGGCCAGGCATGGGAGCAGACGGTCCCGGAGCGGGTAGTGCTCACCCTGCTCGGGGGGGCCCTGGCTATGTTGGCGTACATGGCGTTCCCCGCGTGGGAGACCCCTCGGCTGCCGGACCGGCTTGCGGACTGGCTCGCCGCCAACGGCCGCTACGCGGCCGCGGTGCTCCGCAGCTACGCCGAACCGACCCGGGAGCATCGCGCCGACATGCGCAGGGCACTGCTGGCGAGCAGGGCGGCCCGTGCCGCCTGGCAGGAGGCCTACGACCAGGCAAGGCAGGAACCGGTCCGCCCCAGGGGTCTGACGTCGCGCGAGGCGGAGGAGGCGCAGGAGGCGCTCAAAGGGTTCGGCCGCGCGGCGATGCTCATGGAGAGCCACGTCCCGCGGGCCGACAGCCGTTTCGCCCCCGAAGTGGAGCGGTTCGCCGACGCCCTGGAGGCGGACACCGCGCAGGCGGCAGCCGACGTGCGCGAGCACAGGAATCCGGACTGGGGGCGCATGGAGGAGGCGCTCCACGCGTGGGAGGGCGCCGCCGGGGACCGGAGCCCGGTCGTGCGGCGCGAGGCGGAACTGCAGAAGCGGGCCCTGGAGGACCTCACGACAGCCGTAAGCCACACACCCCTGGAACGGGACGTCGGCTCCGCTCGCGAGGAGCAACGGGTGCGGGCGGCCGCGGCTGCGGAAG
Organism: Streptomyces sp. NPDC002623; assembly: GCF_053592635.1. NCBI lineage: Bacteria > Bacillati > Actinomycetota > Actinomycetes > Kitasatosporales > Streptomycetaceae > Streptomyces > Streptomyces sp. NPDC002623. The sequence continues at coordinate 180,635 of NZ_JBSFWB010000014.1, forward strand.
ATGACGAATCAGGACCCGCGCACCGGGGTGGGTGATGGCTCCGGCGACGGGGAACGCCGCGCCTCCTCGAGCGGGAAGTAGTCTCTCGGCCGTGTCGAGCGCCGCCACACGTACACCGCTGTCGCCATCACGAGGATCAGCCCCGCCAGGACGAGCAGTTCGATCCCCTCGACGTTCCACCGGAAGGACTTCTCCGCCTCGGCCGTCACGATGAGCACCCTGCGGATGCCGGCAATCAGGCCGACGACGAGGAACGGCTCCGCGTCGAGGGTCTGGTTCCTGATGGTGAGGCGGACGGTGTGGAGCAGCTCGGCCACGATGAACAGCACAAGGCCGTTGTCCAGGGCGGAGAGAACGACCGTCTCCTCGCGGTACGGCCCCTGAATCGACCTGATGACGTCGCGGACGACCCCGACGGTCAGAAGCCCCGCGAGCAGTACGAGAAGCGCCGCGACGACGAGGTGGATGCCGTCCTCGATGAGCTGAAGGAGGCCCTGTACCCGGCCGCCCTCGGTCTTCGGGAGAATGGGCCGCACAGTCAGCATGCTACGGGTGGCCCGGCCCGCAGGCGCGGCGTGCTGCCGAACGGGTGGACGAGCAGATCCCTCCCTGTGGTGGCAGCCTGTTGGAAGTGGCGAGGCGCGACATCACCGACACCTACCCGGCGGCAGGACCAGAGTGCATGAGGCAGCCCGACGCGGACACGAACGGCAGGAACCTGCGGTTCGTCCTGGTCGCCGACCCGGGCCTGCCCTCCGAGATGGCCCCGGGACCTCGCCCCCGCCTACCGGAGGATCTGCGCCGCCGCATCTCCAGGGGCATCGGCTGGCAGGCGGACACCGTGACGGCCCCGCCCCCACCCGACTGACCGCACCCGCGTCGGAGCAGGCGACCGTTCCGGCATTGGGTATCCCGCGTACTGCCTGGTCCTGGCAGGGTGATCCTCATGTAGCCGCTGCCCACACCGTGTCCGCCCGGCCTGGTCCCGGACGCTACCGACGTCGACGCCTTCAACGCCGCCTACCGGCGGGCCAAGCAGCAGCACCAGGTGTTCGTCGCCGTCGCGGAGCAGGGCCGGCGGTGGACGGTGAAGGCCGACACACTGACCGCGGGACAGGACCACACCATCGTCGACAGCACGTACCACGCGATCCGCGTGGCCGTCTTCCGTCTCATCCGCTCCCGCCAGATCCGCGCCGACTCCTCAGCCGACCCGGTCTACTTCGTGCTGTACGACGTGGAGAGCGGGTCAGTCTTGGGCGGGAGCTGAGTGAAGCCTGAACAAGAACAACGCGGTCGCCGTGCACATGGCGATTGTTGGACCGTGGCCAAGTGCGGTCGGTGTGTCAGCGTCTCGCGGGTCGAACCCCAAGGCAGCGTCAGGGTGGCAGTGCCTGCACGCCGGCATGCGTCCGGCGTCTCTGGAGTAGGGGAGGGCGGCCTTCGCGGCATCCTCTTCAGGAGGTAGATCAGCCTGCCGCTACAGCTTGAAGCGCCCGGGGCGGGTTGCCGCGGGGCCGCCACGCGCTTGAACTGGTGGAGGAGTGCACTGCGCAGACCGGGGGGATGAACCCGGGGATGAGAGCGGGAGGTGTTTTCGATGCCCGACCGCGACGTGATCATGATGATCGCTGAGGACGGGCGGGTGATCGAGTGGCAGCGTCTTGCGGAGGAGTTGTTCGGATGGTCCGCCGAGGAAGCCGTAGGCCAGTCCGTCGTCGCGCTGATGCGTGAGATCGGCGCTGGAGACCGAGGGCGTCGAGGCAGCCTCTCTGATGGGGCCCCGGTGCTGGTCAGGCCGGTGCTGCACGGCACTTCCGTTGTTTGGCAGGTACGCGCTGCAGCGGACGCCGTTTCACAGCAGGACGTGGCGGTCTTGAAGGCCATGTTCACCCAGTCCCCGGTGGGACTGTACGTCCTGGACAACCAACTGCGCGTGGTCCGCATGAACACCGGCACCCGTTGGCTGCGCGACACGCCAGTGGCAGACCTGCTCGGCAAGCGGTTCACCGAGGCGTTCGAACTCGAAGACCCTGAGGAAGAGCTCGCGGTGGCTCACAGGGTCATGGAGAGCGGAGTGCCGGTACTGAACCGGCTCGTCCGGGCCAGCGAAGCGCCTGGCCTGCACAGACGCCGCATCTACTCCGTCTCCTTCGCCCGCTTGGAGGGCGACCCTGGCGACGTTCTCGGTCTGGTGGCGTCAGCGGTTGACGTTACCGACCGTGAGAACGCGCTGAAACGCCTGGCCCTCTTGGACACGGTCCGCACACGGGTGGGGCAGCGGCTGGACGTGCTGGCTGTGTGCCGAGAACTGGTGGACGCAGTAGTGCCTGCCTTCACTGGCATCGGCGTCGTCGACGTCATCGAAGATGTCGTCCGCGGCGAGGACCCTCCACTGGTCCCCGTCGACCAGGATGTACCCCTACGCCGAACAGCCTTCCGGGGACGGATCTCGGCATACCGGGTGGGAGACGTGCGCCCGCTGCCATCCGGCACCCCCTACTCGCACGTACTTTCCGACCTCCGCCCACGGCTCGTCCCGATCGACGCTGACAGCGCGTGGCTCGCCGCCGACCCAGCCCGAGCGGACGCCATCAGGCGGTCCGATGTCCACTCTCTGATCGTGGCACCGCTGGCGTTGCGGGGTCATGCTCTGGGGGTAGTCAGCTTCTACCGCCACCAGCAAGAAGATCCCTTCGAGGAGGAGGACCTCCAGCTTGCGTCCGACGTGTGCGCGCACGCCGCCCTCTGCATCGACAACGCCCGTCGGTACACCCGTGAGCGGACCATCGCAGCGACTCTCCAGCGCAGGCTTCTGCCCCAGCGCCCAGCCACGCCAAGCTCTGTGGCGGTCTGCCAACTGCACTTTCCAGGGCCGGAGGGTGGCGGCGTATGGTTCGACGTGATCGCGTTGCCCGGCGCACGGACCGCGCTGGTCGTCGGCGACGTCGCTGGGCGAGGCGTCGCAGCGGCGGTCACGATGGGGCTGCTTCGGACGGCGCTCCACTCAATTGCCACGCTGGACCTGGGGCCCGACGAGCTACTGGCCCGGTTGAGCGACACCGCGATCCGTCTCGCAGCTGAACGTGCCGCGTTGCCGCCCGGGGATCCCCTGCACCGTGAGTCGCTCACTGCCAGCTGCGCCATCGCGATCTACGACCCGGTCACTCTCACGTGCGCCCTCGCCCGTGCCGGTCTCCCGGAGCCAGTGGCCGTCTTCCCCGACGGCACTTCGTCCACCTTGGCCGTGCCTCCAGGCCCCCTGCTCGCCGGAACGGGCAACGCCCCGTTTCCCGCGACCACGGTCAGCCTCCGCGAAGGCACCACCCTGGCCATGGCCACCGCGCCACTCGCAGACGAGGTCCTGGCAGGGCCACTGCGCCCGCTCCTGGACCGCGGCAGCAAGCGGAGTCTGCCCGAGCTGCGCGACGACATCGCGCATGCGCTCGCACACGGCCACCGGACCGACGAGAGACTGATGCTGCTCGCGCGTACGAAAGCGCTGCCCCCAGATCGGGTGCTGGCCCTCTCCCTGCCGCCGGGTCCCGAGGCCGCCCCGATCGCCCGTGCGGCTGCCCGGTGCCAACTTGATGCCTGGGGCGTGGACGAGGAGATTGCGTTCACCAATGAGCTCATCGTCAGCGAACTCGTCGGCAACGCGGTCCGCTACGGCGCTCCGCCCCTGCAGCTACGCCTGATCCTTGACGAGATGCTGACCAGCGAGGTCAGCGACGCCTCGAACAGCGCTCCACACGTGAAACACGCCCGCACCATTGATGAGACAGGCCGAGGACTGTTCATCGTCGCCACCCTCGCGGACCAGTGGGGTACCCGCTACTGGGACAAGGGAAAGACCGTCTGGGCAGAGCAGTCAACAGGGAGGACGCCCGAGGAGCCACTGCCCTGAGGGGTGGTTCGTGATTCTTTGAGTGGATCTGCTGTCGCCTGATGGTGGGGCGGCGGGGTGGAATCTGCCGGTCCGCGGGTGTTGATCTGGTGATGTGATCGGGTGAGTGAACGCAAGCCGTATCCGAGTGACTTATCGGACGAGCAGTGGTCGTCGATCGAGCCGGTGATCATCGCGTGGAAGGACCGGCACCGCTCGGTCAGCGGCCACCAGGGCGCCCACGACACGCGGGAGATCGTGAACGCGATCCTCTATCAGGGGCGGACCGGTTGCCAGTGGGCCTACCTCCCGCACGACCTGCCGCAGAAGAGCGCGACCTACTACTACTTCGCCGCCTGGCGGGACGACGGAACCGACCAGGTCACCCATGAACTCCTGCGCTGCCAGGTCCGTGAACGCGCCCGCCGCTTAGCCTCGAAGTTTCGTGACGGTCCGCCGACGGAGTCGGTGGACCGTTTTCGTGCCGTGGGCTAAGGGTGGGGCAGGCTGAGGGCCCGAGTGTCGTCTCGGGGTGGCGCCGGGTTCCACTGCTCCGGTATCGGGCTGCTGTCGTAGGGGCGGGAAAGCTGCTGGTCAGCCGGGGTCGCCGTCCGCCTCGGCGGCCGGCGTCCAGGCCGAGGCGGGAACCTGCAGCACATGCTGGTGGATCGCGTCGGTGACCGTCATGCCGACCGAGTAGGACAGCCACCGGCCTCGCTGGGCGAGCCAGGCGACGAAGTCGTGGGTGCCGCCCGCGGAGTCGGTGCGGATCAGGGTCTGACGTCCGCGCCGGTACTTCTTCGACAGCTGGGCCAGGGCCAGTTGGGCGGCGGTGATGTGGTCGGTGGTGGTGTTCGAGCCCGCGTTCCCGGGCCTGAGCAGGGCTGCCACCGGCTCTCCGATGCCGCCCGGCCCGTGGTCGACGAACCCCATCAGCGGGTGGTGGCCGTAGGCTGCGTCCTCCTTTTCGGAGTGTGCGATCACCAACACCCCGTCGAGATCGACGGTCACCGTCTCGTCGGCATCGGGCGCTTCCCGGTCGGCCAACTGCCAGACATATCGGCGTACTTCGGCCCGTGCGGAACGGATGGCCTGCAGAGCTCGGTCGCCGGAAGAGGCGAGGGTGTCGATCAGGCGGGAGACCGTTGGGTCGGAGGCCACCGGCCCGAACACGGCCGGCTCGGCCCGCATCATGCCGACATCGGCGAGGCAGTCCCCGCCCAGCGCCACCGCCACGTCCAGCAGGATCTTCCCCGGATCGTGGACGGCCCGCGGCTTCCGCCACGGCGTCAGCGCCGCGGATATCGCGGTGCCCAAACTGGCCTTGCGGACGGTCTCGACCAGCAGCACGCCCCCGGCCTGCGAGACCACCGCCCGGCTGCCGCCCTCGATGCGGACACGCGGGTACGACCCGATACGCTTCTTCACCTGGAGAGTGCTTCCTTCCATGCAGCCAACAGGACCCTAGACAAGTCCCATCGTTGCAGGTCAGGAGCACTCTCTGCTTATTTGATCAAGCCTCGGGCAACCCCACCTCGTGAAAGCGCGAGGCTAGAGGCAGTGGACAACCGGCCATCGTCTGAGGCCCGACCGAGTAGGTGAAGGGCTGGTTGGGGGTCCACCATCTGGCACCCCACCCAGCGCCATCTTCTTCCCCCGCTGGGCAAGTTCTGCCCGGCGCCGACCGCGCGGACTGGGGCAGTTCGTCAGATCGCTCGCGAGAAAAGCTTCCCTTTATCCTTTAACATGATTCACCCCGGGTAAAGAAAAGTAGCGAGATTCGGATTCTCGGGGGGACCCGCTCGCGTGGCCTGCTTTCTTGCCGGTAGGGATGATCAGGTCGATCTGCTCGACGACTCGCCCGCCGCCGGGCGCTGTCACACCTCGGAGGCGTACACCTTCGGCGTCCTGCACTTGCCGCCCATCCGCCGCCGGTGCGCAGCGGCGACGTTCCCGACATGCTGCCGTCCGGAGCCGACGTACCTGTCGCCACACGTGTCGCAGCGCCAGTGGTAGACCTCCGAGCGGGGCAGGGCGTCGGGCTCGCGGTTGGACGTGATCGCCTTGAACAGCAACTTCAGCGGGTTCATCGTCGTCGTCTCCTCGTCTGGGCCCAGATCCTTGCCGGGGCCATCAAATCGTTCCGTAGGGGTCCAGCCAAGGTGAGGCCAAAAGCCACCACTGGTTGATCTTGCGGTGTTTAGCAGGCGGTAGCCGACGGCCAGGGCCTCGGAAACGGCGCGCTCGGTGTCCTCGGCGGGGATCTGGTAGACGGCGAAGCCGAGGAGCGTCATCTCGAGGTCCGGTGCTTGAGAGGCCCCGGACCCCGGGCCGCTTCCGTGAGCGTGCCGCTCGGGTGTTCGCCCGTTGCTCTCCGTGCGTGGTGGTCGACAGAAAGCCCGTGACGCCTTCGCGGCGCTGAGGACACCTTGTGCGCCGCCGTTCCACGTCGTGGCCGACCGGTCACCACGGTATCGGCATGCCGGGCCATCCAGCGCTTCACCCCCTGCGGGTTCGATGCGGCTCAGGTCCGGTTGGCCGTGCTGGGACGCGCGGGGAAAAAGCCGGGGCGGGCTCCGCTGCCGCTGAAGGTGAGGATCCGTGCCTGCTCGAGGACGTCTGGGGGCGGTGTCGCGTTCTCGACGACGATGGCCTGGCCGGGGAAAGCCAGGAACGAGCGGTAGAAATGGTCGATCACGTTCGGGGGGATGAGGTCGGCGTCGAAGTCCGGCTCTTTGTACGTCACCAGGGGTGAGTCCAGAACCAGGAAGCCAAGATGCGGGAGTCTGCGGTCCAGGCAGTAGCGAGCCAGGGCGATGGAGAACGCGGCGTGCAGCAGAGCGCGCATGCCGCGGCCGTGGCCGGCGCGCGCCGTTCCGCCAGCACTGACGTCCCCGCTGTAGGGGTCGTAGCCGGCGCCTTCCACGTCGGGGATCCGCCAGGAATCCAGGGTGCGTTGAAAGAGCTCATCGAACGACGACAGGATTCTGCCCGCGATCAGGGATTCCCGCCGCTTGGACGGCAGGGCGCCCTGGGCCACCAGCTGGGAGCGGTGCTCTTCCAGTTCATCGAGCCGGGCCCGCAGTTCCAGGTCGCGTTCGACACGCAGTCGCTCGTCGACAGTGTCCTGCAGCCCGGCACGGAGAGGGGCCAGTCGTGCTTCGATCTGCGCCAGGGCCCGGTCAGCCTCGGCCGCCTGCGTGCTCAGGGCCGTGCGGCGTTCTGCCAGCTCGTCGCGCTGGCCCTCCAACCCTTGAATGGTCAGCCGGAGGTCGGCGAGAAGGGAGTGCGTCTTGGCTGACTCGACGAGCACGGCCTCGTGCAGCTGGGTGGTCTCCTGATGGCCGTGCTGGGCCTGCTGGTGTTCGGGGTCCGCCCCACAGAAGACGCAGCGGCCGACCTGGAAGTAGCCCAGCAGATTGCCCGCCTCGCTGACCATCTCCAGACGAGCCAGGTCTGTCTCATACTGCTGACGCAGGGTGTCGAATCGCCCCAGCAGGTCGAGCACCTCACCTAGGCGTGCCTCCAGCTCGGCGTCCGTCTCGGCCAGGTGTGCGCGGTCGGCGACGACGCGGGCCTGCTGCTCGGACTCGCTGGCCAGCGAGCGGGCCATGTTATTGAGGCTGTCCTCTAACCGGGCCAGCTGATCTCGCAGCTCGTCGGGGGTCTGGTCGCGGGAGAGTTTGGCGTGCAGGTCCAGTGCCAGCGAATCGATCAAGTTGATCTTGCCCCGCTGGACGCGCCGTTGAGCAGCATTGGGGAGTTTGGTCGCCGGGGGCTCGTCCTCTCCGGTCAGCATCAGTTTCATGACCGAGCGGGCGGTGGTCCTGGCCGCGGAGCCGCGGGTGCGCTGCGAGGGTGGATTCGGATCGATCATGTGGGTGTCGGTGACCACGCTGAGGTGGGTCAGGTCGGCAAGCTTGAGCAGTTCGGTGTTGCCGCCCTCGTTGGTGCGAACGTAGGTGTCGTCCAGTCCCAGTTTGCTGAGCAGGTAGTGCGAGATGTCACGGCGGCTACGGATCCTGCGGGCCGAGACGATCGCGTCGGGGGTGGCGTGGGACAGCTCCCTCAGGTCGGCCTGGTGTACGTGAATGCTCTTGCCGCCGGGCTTGCGGACCAGTGTGAGAGGCCTGCCGTCGGGAAGCACCAGGCCGAGCAGGATCTGTCCGTATCCTTCGGCGCGCGGGATCGAGGGACGGACATGACCGCCGAGCATGTAGTCGATGGAGTCGACCAGGAAGGTCTTGCCCGTGTTGGAGGAGCCGTAGATCACGGTGAACTTGGGGTCGAACTCCACGCTGGCCGTCGGCAAGCCCGCACCGGCGTACGTCAGATGGGTCAGGGTGAAGTTAGCCACGCCCGACCCCCAGGTGCTGCATTTCGGTGGTGAATTCGTTGTGCCAGCGGGCCGTGATGTCGCGTGTGGCCGCCACCGCGTCCGTGGTCGACGCGAACTGCTCCACGGCCCACTGCGCGCGCTGACGCAGTTCGCCGACGTACGGGGCCTCCAGGATGCCGACGAAACCCGAGCCGCGCGGGGTCACCCGGTAGACAATCCCGCCCTCGGTCGCCTCGACCGTGGCAAGGCCGGCGCGCAGCAGCACCTCCAGCCCTTCCTGCATCATCTGCCGCTTCATGCCAAGCTCGCCCGGCTGGGCGGGCAGGCGGGGATGAAGACTGGGCGGACCGTCGAACTGGCTGCTGTGCAGCATGGCGTGGTCCAAGACCACCAGCCAGGAGAGGTCCAGTGGGTGAGGATGGCTGCGGGCCAGTAGGACCAACGTACGCATCCCCACTTCGACCGGACTGTTGAGGGGGTTCATCGGCAACCTCCTTTGCACCAGTGCAGCTTGTCGACGTTCGCCAGCTGGTGGCACATGCCCTGACGCTGGCTGTTGCGGAACAGGTGCAGCAGGGGCGACCCGGTGAGGGTCATCTGCCCGGAAGCTTTGAGGACCTGCTGGAGGCGATCCCACCCCGAGGGGTAGTCGATGGCGGCCACCTCGATCAGGTTGGTCAGCACGTCGTCCTGCAGTTCCTCATAGGTGTCCCCCGCGATGCTCTCTCGTGCATACATGCGTAGGGCCTCCGCATCGAAGAACGCCACTCGCTGCCGTCCAAGATGCTCTCCCGAATCGGGGTGCTCGAAGGCGTGTTGCACGGTGGCGATGTCCTCGCCGAACCTCTCCTGGTAAACGTCCAGAAGCTGCTGGAGGTAGCGCGCTTCGTTGACCTGGGGCTCGGGAGGGGGAAGGAGTTTGCGGGGCTTGCCAGTGGGAGGCAGGTTGAAGCGGGAGGCGAACAGGGGCGACTTGCTGTAGACCTCCAGGACCTCGTCCAGGTTCACGGTCCAGAACATCGAGAAGTCCGTGCTCTCCGCCAACGCCCGCACGGCCGCCCGGGTCTGTGGGGACAACGCGGCGACCGGCTTGGTCCGCCCGTCCAGGTACGTGAGAAACCGGTCCTTCAGCGCGGCCGGGGTCAGCACCATGTCCTTGAGCCGGGGATGGATCTTAGGTGCCACGAAGATGTACCTAGCGGGGAGCGTCCGGCTCGTCTCCAGCGTCGCCGCGAACGGTTTGATCATCTCGGGCAGCGCGTCGTCAAGTGTGAGGTCGTCGGTGTAGTGCTTGCACTGATAGCAGTGCCAGGCACCGTTTAACCGCTGCTCGCTCATGAAGGCGACGACGTCGGCGCCGCGGTCGTTGGTCCCGCCCAGGACCTCCACGCCGAGGTAGCCGAACTCGTCCCTGCGCATGCGAACCCACTCGCAGGTGAACTGCTCCCACTGCTCCGGCGTCCAGTAGAAGACCTGCTGCAGGGGTGTCCGGGTGTCGAACTGGTTGTGCGGCACGACCGACGGCGGCGGCACATACTGCGACACGGACACACCGTCCGCGCTCCTCTGGCCACCGCCCTGCGGTAATGCGTCCACTCCTACCCCCCAGTGCGCCGTTTCCCCCAAGTACACGCCGCTGCCCACTTCTACCATCGGAGATCGTCGATGGACAGGGCGCGCGCCTCCACCGGGGCTTGGTGACGGCTCGGCGCCGGGGCGGATGTCCCCGGCAGGATTCGGCCGTCAGCGGCGTACCGATAACGCGAGCCGGTTGGTCGGGTCATCGGGGCGGCCGCGACGGCGCCCGAGCGCACTCAGTTGCTGAACCGACGAAATCCGCAGACGGTGGGACTGACCGTTGATCGGCCAGCACCGCGGGGACCGACACCTACCCGCGTCTCTGACCTGCACGTATGGCGACTTCATGGCCGCGCTCTCGTCGCTGTCAGTGCTCTGCCGTACGGTTCAAGAAGGACCAGCACGTACGAGCGCGAGAAGGAGGGGGATGGACCGTGACAGCGATCGAGGAGCGCCCCACAGACCAGGGTGACGCACGGTATGAGGAATTGTCTTACGACGAGTGGCACGCTGGCGCCCTGGCAGCTCTCGAAGAGCTCGGCCTCACCTACGCCGAACTGAAGGAACAGGCCCGTAACCGCGACTTCTCCTCCGCTCAGGCACACGCCCTGTGGTCACTCATCGGGGGCACTCTTGATCTCTGATGCTCTGCGGTCAATGGCGACCGAGTTCGCAGTGGAGATAGACACCATGCTTAGCCAGACCGTGGCTCGTCACGTTCAGGTCCGGGCACTGGCGATGCAGCACCGCCAGGAACGTACGTTTCTAGTCGCCAGCAACGTGCAGAAAAACCCGATGAAGTCGCAGCGGTTTGAGTTGGACACACCGCCCGGGCGCCCGAACCTGTGGATGGAGGTCAGTTTCCAGCTCCGGTTCGACGAAGAACGTGAGTACCTTGCGGTCCAGCAGTCGTTTGTAGGCGTATTTAAAGACAAAGAGTCCAAGGAGGGTCTTTTCCACTACGACTACGAACGCCGCAAAGGTGACGGATACCCCGACGCACACCTCCAGGTATACGGATCCTCAACCACATGGGAAGAAGTCCTCCCGGGACGCCCCCTACCTAAGCTGCACTTTCCCATGGGCGGCACAAGATTCCGCCCATGCGTCGAAGACATCGTTGAATTCCTCATCGTGGAAGGCATCGTGAACCCGCGACCAGGCTGGAAAGAGCTACTCAACACCAGCCGGGACAAGTTTCAGGCCAATCAATTGAAGGCTGCCATGCGGCGGAATCCGCAACTCGTCGAAGACTTCGTCCGCCGTCACGGCGAGTCCCTGGGCATCAAGGTTACTTACTGATCGCTGCCCCCTCATCAGGTGGATCGAGGTGCGGCGGGAGGACACAGCTCCACGTTCACGCGAACTCACCAGCATCACACCCACGGTCCGTAAGACGCCTCCCGTGAGGCCCCGGGGCAAGCCTCCAGCGCACGTCCCCTGAGTCAGGGCAGATCCCCCACTCCTCTACGGTGCCGGTCGCCGTCAGACGCGTCAGCACGCTATGGAACCCCTGATCGTGCAGGCCGCAGTCACGGATGACCCGGTCGTATTCGCTCAGCCCCTCGCCCGAGGACGGATCGCTGTGCGCCGAGAGGTAGACGCGCAGCAGCCACAGCCGGTGCTCGGTCTGCCCTCTCCGGGCAGGGCGCCCGGTGCGCAGTGCCCAGTCGGCGGCGCACCGCCGGTCGGGGCGGGCGGGTGACTGTGCGAGCAGCGTGGCATCAAGAAGCTTCGCAGCGACCCCGCCGGATCCGGGACCGCTCACCACGTTCAGCCACCGTGCCCTCTCCAACTCGTAGCAGGTCTCACCGGCGTCGATGCGAAGACCGCGCAGCAAGCCTGCAGGGAGTTCGACCTGCATGTGCGCGTTCATACGCAGTGCGCACTGCAGGGCGAGGAGCCTGGCCCCAGGGGAGACGTCCGTGGGCAGGGCCACGGCCAGGTAGCTGAGGATCTCGCCCACGCGGACGCGCTCTCCCGGTCCCCTGGGCCGCCGGCTGCGACGCGGTCGCTCAGAGGACGGGTGGAGCGGTGCGGCCAACACGGTGTCGGGGACGATGGCAGCCTGGGCGGTTGCCGCGGCGCAGGCGCCGCAGGCGTCGGCGAGGCGCCAGATGCGGCCGCCGCGTTCGCAGGCCAGGAGTAGGCGGATGGGCCCGGCGCACCCGCGGTGGCGGCGGTGCCAGCGGCAGCCGCGTTCATGGCACTGGCAGGTCCGCAAGTGAGGCGCGCGGAGATCACCGCGGGCGTGGCGGGCGAGGTGGGCGAGGGCTGCCGAGCGTGCGGACTCCGCGGTGACCCGTCGGGCGTCCTGGGGGCAGTGCTGGCAGACGAGGACGAGCCCGCCGGTCAGACGTCTCAGTTCCACTGTCCAGGTCCGCGGCGCCTGAGGACACACGGTGCGCAGCCTCATGGGCGTGTGTCCCTCCCTTCCTGATCCGGCGCCAGCCCTACCGAGCCGTACGGCGGGGCGGCCGACACCGTAGTGCAGACCCCTGCCCTCCCGCCGGGGAGCCATCAGGAGAAATAGGGCAGGGGTCTGCACTGACAGGGCAGGGGTCTGCACCGTCGGATGGTCGGGTGACGATCTTGCCGCCCGATCCGGACCTCAACGCTCTCCGGTTGGAGCTGGGGCGTCTGCGGGCTGAACGAGGGTGGAGTTACGACGAGCTCGCCGCCCGCAGCGGCCTGGCCAGGCGCACCGTGATCGAGATCGAGCAGGGCCGCACCATCGGCACCCTCAGAACGTGGCACGCCCTCGCACACGCTCTGGACACACCGTTCGACCACCTCTTCGCCACCCTTTGCCACGAGCACGACCTGCCCGGAGCCGACGGCAGCTCCAACATCTGACCTGGGCCGTCCGGCACCGGCGGCGATTCACCCAATCCGGCAACGCCATATCGAATGCGCGAGCAGTCGTTCGCACTGCTGTCCCCTCGTTCTGCTCTGCCCGGGGGACCATCCGGGCCGGGTGCCACCGGTGCGGCGTGTCGGCTGGCAGGTTCGCCCGCATGTGCTCCTCACCTTCTCCTTCTCCACGGCGCTGGGACGGCAGCGGCGCGAGCGCTCCTCGGCGGCGATCCCTGCGCATCACGCCCGACAGCGCCAGCCGACTGCTGCGCTGCGGCCAGACCGCCTCCTGCCGAGCGTGCGGCAATCCGGTCGAGTGGTACCTGCGCGCCGACGACGACCCGGTGCAGTTGCATCCGCACGAAGTGCCCGCGACCCGGGTGCCGGAGTCCTGCCGCTGGCACGTCAGCCGTGGCATCGCCCATCCCGCAGGCGACGGGAGCAGCTGGTGCCGGCTGGCGCACGCACTGCTGTGCCCCGGCCACCCGGCGCCGCCTGCCGCGCCGCAGCTGTCCGGGCTGCGCCGGTCTCTCGCCCTACGCACACGTCGTCTGCTCGACGCCGGAGTCCTCGCTCCGCCAGCCGCGCCGGCCAGCAGTCCGCCGCCGGACCAGGCCGTCTGCCGACCGGCCCGGCCTGTCGTACAGCTGCTGTTCGTCCGTTACCTGGCCTCCCGCCCCGTCGACGAAATCCAGTGCGTCGCCCAGACGCTGCGCCGTAGCCGCTGCACCGCCAAGGTTCTCGGCCACAGTGCTCTGCACGGTGTGTGGGCCCTGTTGCCAGTGAGCGCCCACCGAGGCCAGCTCGCGCTGCCATCGGATGTCATGGCCGTGTACAGCCTGTCCGCACTGCCCTATCAGGAACAACTGCGGTGGCGTGCCCAGCGGTGTGACCAGCATGCCGCCGCCCCTGCGGCGGGTGACCTCGCCGTTGCGGACTGGGAGCCCTTCGATCCGCTCCGACACCACGAACACATCCACACCCGCCTGCCCTCGCACGGACGCCGTCCCGGCGGCCCCGCTCCACGGCAGGCCCAGTCGTGACACATCAGTACGCCGTCGAGATCGCCCTGACCCGGCCCGCCACCACCCGGGAGCTTCACCGGGCCCGCCGTTGCGTGGCATTCGCCGCAAACGCAGACCGCACGCGGTTGATGACCGTAAAGAGCGCCAAGAGCCCGGGCCGCGCCTTGCACCGGATGCGGCGTCGGCTGGACTCAGTCCTGCCGATCGACGTGCTCAGCACGCACTACCCCGACCGCCACGGTCGCGTCCTGCTCAACGTCGTCCTCAGCCTCCGCGCCCACACGCAGATCCGACAGGAGGCGGCCGCCAGCGGTGCGCACGCCGGGGAGGTCATGCGCGAGCGGATCGCTGCCCGCCTTGCGCGAGAGCAGCGCGAACGGCATCAGCGTCTCGAGTCGCAGCTGCGCCGCCTGCTTACCCACCACACCTCGGAAGAAGGCCTTGCCTGCGCCGCAGGCCGTCTTCTCGAGGCGCGTCCGCCCGGCTGAACCAACCGTCGTTTCCCGGCATCCGCATGACCAGCTGCCGTCGGTCGGCCATTCCCATCCCCCGGAGTCCTTGTTGCACACTCCCACCCCCGAACAGGTTCATGCTGCGGACACCTTCCGCTCCGGCCAACACCTCGCGCTGCAGGCCGGAGCCGGAACAGGGAAGACCAGCACGCTGTGCCTGCTCGCCGCCAGCACCAAACGCCGAGGCCGCTACCTGGCTTTCAACAAGGACATCGCGCGCGACGCCGCGGCCCGCTTCCCGTCCACGGTGCAGTGCCGCACCGCCCACGCCACCGCCTTCGCCGCACTCGGCCACCGCTACGCCGACCGGCTCAACAGCCCCCGTCAGCCAGCCTGGAAGACCGGCCAGGCCCTCGGCATCCTGCGCCCCCTGCGGATCGCCGATCACGAGATCAGCCAGAGAACCCTGTCCCACAACGTGCTGCGCACCGTCACCCGCTTCTGCCACTCCGCCGACGCCGCTCTGACATGCCACCACGTGCCCCGCGTGCGGGGCCTCGACCGACCCGCCGACCACCGACAGTTCGCCGAACTCGTGCTCCCCTTCGCGGCCAAGGCGTGGGCAGACCTGCAACGCCCGGACCACGGCGTCGTCCGCTTCGAGCACGACCACTACCTAAAGATGTGGGCGCTGACCGGCCCGAAGATCGAAGCCGACTTCCTCTTCCTCGACGAGGCCCAGGACACCAACCCGGTGCTGGAACAGGTATTCATCGCCCAGCGAGGACACGCCCAGCTCGTCATGGTCGGCGACTCGGCGCAGGCCATCTACGGCTGGCGGGGCGCAACCGACGTGATGACCGGCTTCGACGCCGAACAGCTGACCCTCACCCGCTCGTTCCGGTTTGGGCCGCAGATCGCCGACGAGGCCAACCGGTGGCTCGCACTCGCCGACGCCCCCATCCGCCTGACGGGGACCACCAGCATTCCCGCTGAGGTGAGCAGCGTCGAGCACCCCGACGCGGTGCTGTGCCGAACCAACATCGGCGCGATGACGGAGGTCATGCACTTGCTCGGCGAAGGACGCCGCGTCGCCCTCACACGCGGAGGCCAGCAGTTGGCACAACTCGCTCTCGCTGCCCGTGATCTGAAGGAAGGACGCCGCACTCACCACCCCGAACTCGTGCTGTTCGCGTCCTGGGGCGACCTGCAGGACTACACCGCTTATGATCCGGCCGGCCGCGACCTGCAGCCCTTCGTCGACCTCGTCGACACCCACGGCCCCGACGCCATCCTCGCCGCTGTGTCGCAACTCGCCGAGGAGACCCACGCCGACGTCACCGTCTCCACCGCCCACAAGGCCAAAGGCCGCGAATGGCCGGCGGTGAGGATCGGCAAGGACTTTCCCCAGCCGAAGGACACCGATCCCGGCGCTCCGGCAGCCAGCCAGCCCCCTGAAGTGAGCGATTTGGACGCCCGTCTCGCCTACGTCGCCGTCACTCGTGCCCGCAATCGACTCGACCTCGGCGGCCTGGCATGGACTGCATCCGCCCAGCAGGTAGAAGGCGGATGATCCCACATAGAGACCGACTGACAGCGCGGTGCCTCAGGCCGCCTGCCGGGCTCAGCCTGCCCAGCCGATATCGATCACTTCGATGCCACCGAGGAAGGCGGTGATCCACACCCACGAGCGAGGACCGAAGATCAGCGTGGCGTGCCAGCCGCCGGGCTGCGGCCATTCACCCGGTCGCAGAAGCGCGGCGGCGATTGTCTCCATCACCTCCTTGTGCCCCTCCGGTGGCAGCTCATCTAGGGCGTCCTCCACCCGGACCGCCAGGTCGACCTCGTACGGCACTGCGCACCCCCGTGCTCGTGATCAGGGAGGTCCACACCGTACGAGCCGGGGGCCTGGTCACGTGCAGGCCTGTGGATAACCACTCCGCGTACAGGTCAGAGCGCTCTCACAGCTTGTCGGGCCCCGAAGAGGGAACCCCGTGCCACCGCCCGGTCCGCAATCGCGACGGTCAGAAGGAGCGGGGCTTGACGCTGAATCGTTCGACGAGGCCCTGGGCGAGGAGCCGGTGGGCGCTGAACTGTTCGGCCACCGCTTTAGGATCACTCCAGTTATCCGCGTCAGCGAGCGCGAGCGTCGCCTTGCGCAGCGCCTCACCCAGCTTCGTCATCATGTCCTCGGTGACGATGCGGGTGCCGGGCGGGGCGACGGCGTTGTTCTCCGGGGTGTTGACGCGGTGCAGCAGTACCGGGGTGGCAGTGCAGGTCTGGTCATAGGTTTGCTGGAACCAGCTCATGGAGTGAGCCAGCTGCGCGACGTCACTACGCCAGATCTTGTCAGAGGTGGCCCCTGACTTGGCTTCCAGAACCAAGTACTTCAACTCCCCGATCGCCCACAGGACGTCCGGCCCGTTGCCGGTCGTGCGCTCCGGTCGCTGGGCCTCGAATCCGAGGTGATACCCAAGGCGTTCCAGGGCCCGCTCGAAGATGGGGACTCGCTTCGGGTTCGGGTGGTACGTGAGTTCGTCGAGTAGGACGTCGATGCCCACCAGGAGCTCGTTGCGGTCGCTGTACTTTTCGGCCAGGTAGGCGGCTGCGAGTGCCGCCTGGGTGTCGGTGGCCTTGATCCGGGTGGCCTTGACGCCGTCGATCGGTCGCAGCAGCTCAGGATTGTGCACTAGCGCCTTGACCAGGGTCTGCTGGGCCTTGGGCTCGTCAGTGAAATGCTGGTAGGCAGCGAGTTGTTCCTGGAGGAACCCGCGCTCGGCCGGGTCAGTGGCCGCGGCAACCGCCTCGCTCATGTGGGTAACGGCCTGCGAATACTGGCCGAGCGCGGCTTGGTCGAAGGCCCTACGCGCGGGCGCGGCGACCTTGGAGATGGTGCTCTGGGGGTAGGTGACCTCGGCCAGGGCGGTGCGGGCGGCGGAGACCCAGCCCGGGTCACGGCCCAAGACCTGCGCGATCACGCCTTCGATCTGCTCGAGCTGCTGTCCGGCCAGATGCGCGGCGATCTTGCGGGAGAACTCGATCTGGGCGACGGTGGCAGGGCTGAACCGGGCCCGGTACCGGGGTGAGGCGATCAGCTGCGACAGGTGCGGTCCCATAAGCAGGACGACGCAGTGGTCATTGACGGAACGCACTCCGCGGCCCATACCCTGCTCGATGCGCTGCAACTGCCGGTTCACCATGGCATCGGAATCGCCGACGACGATCGCCTCGCGGCGGGTGAGGCCGCCATAAGCCTGCGGCAGACCGTCCAGGACCAGGACTTCGCATGCTGTGCGGGGCAGGTCGATTCCGTCGTACTTGTTGATCAGCACTACCAAACCGACATGCCGACTGCGCAGTTCCTTGACCGCGGACCCGATCTGCTCGGAGTCTGCAGCGGTGATCTTCGCGTACGGCCCCCATGCGGCGGCCTTGCGGTGGGAGGGCGCCAGGACTACGACGTTGACTCGCTCGGCAAGCTTCGCGGCCATCGCCCGCACAGCCGCGTCGGTGACCGACGGGTTGATGTCCTGGGGGGCGAGGATGAGGCGATCCCCGAGATAGCCGGCGCTCGCCGGGGTAATCGGAGTCCCCACGGTGGCCGGGTCGGCCGCGAAGTCGGTGACCAAGATGCTGTCGTCGGCCAGAGTCGCGGTCAGGTGGACCCGGCGCCTCGCCCGCGCGAAGCTGGCAATCTTGCTGATCGGCGGGTACGGCGGTTGGACTTCCAGCCCCTCTCCGGTGAAGACGGCTCGGCAGACAGGCAGTACATCCTTGACCAGGGGCCAGGACCACTGAAGGTCCTCATCGTCCCGCAAACCGTTCAGAATCGCGCTGACGTCACTGATGCGGCGGGTCCAGGCCCAGAACGGTACCTGCGCGACCGCCGAGGGGTCCTGCGTTGTCAGGCCCAGGTAGGTGATCTCCGACTGCTGGCGCAGGTCATCGGTGAACAGCTCCAACAGTGCGGTGAACGCCTCGGCATGCCGGGCTCTCGACAGCGACAGGGTGAACTTCTCTCGCACGGTCGCCAGCGCCGCGTGCGCGTCGTCGACGACGATCGTGCCGACGTCGGTGACAGGGCGTCCGTCCCCCTGGAGCCCGAAGACGCTCTTGCCGTTGACGAACCGGTGCAGGCTGAGCACGCAGATCGCCTCACCGCTCGCGAAGCGGGTGGACTTGGGATCGGAGGTCACCTCCAGCCCGAGGTCCACGGCCTGCTCCATCGCCTGCGAGGCGAGATAGGGGTCCGGGGCCAGATACAGCACCGGGCCGGCGCTCTCGTTCAGACTCGACTGACAGATCAGAAGCCCCACCAGCGTCTTGCCGCCGCCCGTGTTGAGCTTGACGACCAGGTCCTTCTCCGAGCGCCGGTCGTACCACGCCTGGAGTACCTGCCCCTGCGGGTCACGCAGGAACTCGTACTGGGCAGCACGCCCGGGAAGCGCGTCAAAAAGCACCCGGGGGTCGGTGGGCGTCGGGGCGGAACCCGATCCGAAGGAAGAGAAGTCGATCACCATATGAGCCCCCTGAGGAATCCAGCGCTGACGGGGCCTCCCACCCCCGGGGCGCCACCGCGACAGACAGTAGCGAAGAGAACACCGTGTTCACATCTGGGTTGCACCAGGTCCCTGGCTGCGATACGTGGGATCCGATCCAGCGGGCCGCCGACCAGTTCGGCCCAGCTCCGGCCGGGCTGCGGCCCCGGCGGCCCCCAGCCCGGCGCCCATGCATCCGGCGGCGTAGCAGCAGCTCGTCATCCTGATGCATCCCTTCAGCCTGGTCGCTGGCACTCACAGCCGGGTCGGTTGCGTCGGCTGCAAAAGCGCGAGAGCCAGGTGCCATCGGCCTTCTGCTCCGGCACGGTCTGCTCCTGTTCCCGGTGCCCTTACCGGAACTTCGGAGGGCGCTGCGGTTCCTCCGGCGGATGTCCGAACGGGCGCATCGGCCCGAACCCCGGGTAAAGAGGTGCAAAGGTCACACGAGGAGGCCAATTGAGATCGCTATAGGCTCCCGCTGCACTTGCTCAGCTTCCCAGGGGATCCTTTGCGTACTCGTCTTGCTGCCTGCGCTGTGGCTGTCGCCGTAGCCGGCGTCTTCTTCAGCGCGCCGGTCGCGTCCGCGGCGACGCTGCCGTCGACCAACACCGCTCACCACTGCGTCCACCACACCACCGGGGTGTGTGGCTGGACGCACCACAAGAAGCCCGCGGACAAGTACGAGACCGCGAAGTGCAAGGACGCTTCCCTGTCCTACTCGCGGCACTCGCAGGGCACCTGCTCCCACCACCAAGGCGTCCGCTATTGGTTCAAGTAGTGCACTGCTCGGTGGTCTTGTGCTGCACGAGGCCGCCGAGCAGGCTCTCCTGGCGGTAAACAGGTTGGCGTGACTGTCGAGGCTAAATCCGAACAACATGCCGACGGCCTCTTGCCGCTCCATGACATCCGGCAGGCGAACACGCAGCTCGATCAGTTGGCGGCGGATCGTTCCATGGATCACCCACCCGCCGGTAGTCCGGCGATTATCGTGTCGGACCGCCTCACCGTCGATCCGCAGCACGCCCCGGCTGCGAACGCCAACGTCTACCTCGCCTCGACCGAGACCATCGAACAGATCGCCGGTGACGTCTCCATCGTTTGGAGCGATCTACTTACCAGCGCGGCAGGAATCCAGGCAGAGCAGACACTGCGACAGCACGTTCGATCGGTGATGACGGAACACGGGTGTCTTCCCACTCAGGTCATTGACCGTCTCACGCAGAACAGGATTCGTCCGGGCGCCTGAGAGGAAGCCACGGCCGTCCCCGCGAGACGGAGGACCAGATCGCGGGGCGGCCGGCTGAGAGGCGTGTCCTGAGCCGGCGCGGCCTCCCCGAAGCGGGACGAGTTCCTGGCAGCGAACTCCTCCCGGCGGACGCTGACGCGGTCTGGAGGGCTCTCGTGGTGGGGGGACGAGATGGCCCTGTACGAGCACCTCCAAGCTCAAGAGGCCGAGGCGGGCCCGGTCCCGGCCACCCCGAAGACCCTCGTCGAGAAAACGGTGGAGCGGCGGCCAGCTCAGGATTCCTCGGCGTCCGCAGTCGTCTCACCTGAGATGCTCGCGGAGATGCGGCGGCGCATCGTGGCAAGGTCGTCGCGAGTGGCGCTGGGGGCCATGGCGCGGCGCGGACCGACCAGCCTGGTGGATGATGACCCATCAGCGCACCAACAAAGGGGGGCAAGGCGATGAGAAATTTCGACGGCGCGATGCAGTTCCTCAAGGCCCGGCTTCGCGAGGACGAGAAAGCTGCTCGCGCAGTGAAGCCCGGCAAGAGCCAGGACCTGAAAACGTTGCAGGCCCGCGTCCTCGCCGACGTCGAGGCCAAGCGCCAGCTCGTGGCGTGGGTGGAGGGCAACTTTGGGACGGCATTGAAGGCGGAAGCGGATGCCAGGAGCCTACCCGCCTTGAAGAAGGGGGCCGTGCACTTGATCGCTGCTGTTCCCGAGTTTCTCCGTAGTCCGGTGATCGAGAGACTCGTTTGGGCATACGCCGACCACCCCGATTACGACCCTGAGTGGGGATTGATCGAGTACGTGCACGAGAACGAGCCCGGTGGGGACAAGCTCAGCACCCGCTGACTAGGAGACATCGCTTTGAGCTTTGGGGAGCGCCAGAAGGCGCTATGGCGCCACGGTTTGGCCGAGAGGACGGGCTTCCAGCTCACAGCCCGAGGGCTCCAGAAGGCGTACCGCGGGCCCACATGCTCGGCGGGCAGGGGGCCTAGAGTGCGCCGAGATCCTTGGCCTGAGGCTCTGCTGATGCTCCGCCGTGTGAAGACAGACCTCGCGCAGGCGGCTCAACGCGGATAAAGACGTTTGCCGTAAAAGGTCATGACGCTGTCAGCATCCGCTCGTATCTTCAGTCCATGACCGTCACTGCCCGCCGGGAGCTGGTGAGTCCCGCGACCCGCAACGCCTTCCGCGCTCTGGCCACGGACCTAACGCTCCGGATCGTGGCCGAGCTGTGGGAGGACCACGGATTCGCGCCCATCCCGCCTGAACAGTTGAAGTACCAGGACTCAGGTCAGCGGCGGACCGAGTTCATGCTCTATGCCGAAGGCGTGGACTGGTCTGACCCCGACCACGTCCAGCGGGCTCTCCTCGTCTTCGAGGACTTCATCCGTGCCTACCGGGACCCCGGGCAGCAGGACACCCCTACGTGGCTGGAGAACATCCGCGTTCGCCTGGAGAGGGACGGCTTCTCGCTTGACCAGAGCGGCAAGATCTCGTGGGCTGCGCCGCCTGTTCTGGCCCGTGACCTCAGCAACCTGAGCGACCCCTCCGGCATCACGATCGAGTTGGAGCGCATCCGGCGAGACCTGACAACGGACCCGTCAGGTGCGATCGGGGCGGCCAAGCAGCTCATCGAGGCGACTGCGAAAACCGCCCTCCGGGAGTTGGCCATCGAGATCGACAGCAACGCGGCCCTGCCCTCCCTCATCAACACCGTGCAGAAGTCGCTGAAGCTCGATGCCGCCTCGGCGCCGGCAGGCCCCGACGGAAGCAAAGCGATCAAGAAGGTCCTGTCCGGCGCGATCAACATCGCCGTCGGCGTGGCCGAGCTGCGCAACCAGGGCTTCGGCAGCGGACACGGCCAGGCGAGCGCCCCGAGCGGCCTAGGGGTCCGCCACGCCCGCCTGACGGTCAACGCCGCCGTGACCTGGTGCGAGCTGATTCTCGACACGCTGGCGGACCCGGCCGCTCCGTGGCGCAAGGTCACCACCTGATCTACGTCCAGATCACCTCGACCCGCCTCGGCCCGGACATGCCGATCAGGAGCCCCGGGGGGAAACTGGACCTTAGCGTTGCTTCCTGATCCCGCCGTCAGGCCAAGTGTGACCCGATCACTGACCCCTTGGAATAGATCATCTAGCGGGGAGCCTGAGCGATCCGGTCGCGGAGGTGCTGCGCTGCCGTTTGCATCTGCTCGTCAGGGCCGCCCTCGGCCAGTTGGGCCAAGATGTCGATGAAGATCTCGGTCCGAAGCCGCACGGCCTCCTTTGAGTTGTCGAGGATCGCGCGGTGGAGGACTTCCCAGAGTTCACTCCTCACCGTGGCTGGGTCGGAGGTGTGGCTAAGCCCCTCGCGGAGTACCTTCTGGACGATCTGTTCCTCGAGGATCCGCGTTGCGGCAACGTAGTCGTATGCGTGCGGCCGGCCCTCAACTGGCGTGAGCGGGTAGTCCGGCAGGTAGCCCAGTTTGCGAGCCCGCGCGAGCCAACGGCTGGCGGTGATCCCGCTGACTCCCCACGTGTCCTGGATGACCTGCCGAGGAGCCCGACCCGTCAATTCCGCATCGACGGCGAACCATGCGACCTGGACGAAGTGTCCCGCGGGCCAGGACCGACCGACCTTCACCGACTGAATGCGGGCTTGGGCGTAGACGTCGCCGACTTTGTTGTTCCACTTGGTCCGTAGAGCGCTCTTGACCCTCCCCAGAATGGTTCCTGTCGGCGCGCGACGGACGGTCTCCCGGGTGATCGCCTCAGGCTTCTCTGGGTCTCGGGGCACGATCGACAGCCTGGTGATGGCCGGCTTCCCGGCCACCATCCGTCCTTCGACGGAGTAGACCCAGGGGCCTGGGATGTCGGAGTAGGTGACATCGACAGCCTCTGAGCCGTTGGCGAAGGCGTAAACCCATCCCCAGGTTCCGTCCCCGGCAATGGACATCGCTTCAGCGGGCTCGTCGTCCACGATAGTGATAACCCCCCCTCCGTGTTGTCGCCGTCAAAGCCTAGTGTTTGGCGGCCGCAGCCGGAAGGCTTGGAAGCACAAGGGCACCTCCTGAACAGGTAGTTCGAGGGATAGGCCGTTGGCGTTCCAGGGAAGGACAGCAGCGTGAGTGCAGGGGAAGGCGGCTCCGGCAGCGAAGGACTGCCGCTGCGGTGGGTGGTCATCCTGCTGGCGAGCTTGATCGGCGGGGTGGCAGTCGGCCGCGTGGAGGGGCTGGGGGCCGGCGTAACGGTCGCGATTGGGCTGGCAGGGTTCCTTCATCTGGTCATGCGCTCATAGACCGTCCGCGCCGGCTGAAGTCGGCTGCGCAGCACCGTGGGCCCTCTGATGAGTCTCAGAGGGCCCACGGTGCTGGAAGTAGAAGACTCGCTCCGGTCCAGTCCCTCACTCGCCCGTGAGAGACCAGGGGTCGGCGAGGGGGAGCTGGCCGTTCATCACGGCGTCGCTGTCGGCGTTGACGAGGGCATCGGCGATGTGTCGTCGCAGGATCGGGTGGCTGATGCCGTCGAGCTCGCGCCAGGCGGCGTCGGAGACCTCTTCGGTCTGGAGGTTGCCGGTGTCGGCGGTGGTGCGGAAGAGGAAGCGGAAGTCGAAGTGCTGATGGGTGGGCTCGTCCTGCTGAGGTTTCCCGGTGCCCGCTGGGGCCTGCCCGCCCACTCGCCGAGCGGGGGCCGCGGACCAGCAGCAGCCGGGCGCCGGAGGTGGTCCGGTAACTGGTGTCACTGGTCAGCCTGGCCTGACCCCTGCCGGGCCGCATCCTGACCGCCGGCGGGCTGTCCGCCCGGACCGAGCGATCCGAGCGGCTCGCCGACCTCACCGCCACAGCTGGCGCTGGCACGTATCTGTGCGGGACCGGCGGGATGACGTATCTCGACCCGGCCCCGTTCACCGCCCGCGGCATCGCCGTCGCCCCGTTCCTGCCCCCGGCCGCCGGGATCTGGGCCTCCGCCCGGCGCGTCACCGCCCTGTGGGCCCTGGCCCACCTCGGCCCCGCCGGCCTCGCTGCCCGGCTCCGGGCCCCCGCCGGAGCCCCGGACTCGCTCAAAGCTGCGGCCTGAGCACGTACTGCTGTACTTCCCCCCTTCTCGAGGGGGGAAGTACAGCAGTACGTCGTGCACCATCGCGTACGGACCTATGTGCTCAGCCGTCCGTTCGAACGGGACCGTGTTCTGTGGCGGGAGCAGGGATCGAGGCCAGGCGCCGGCTGCTGCCGAGCTTCTTCTTCAGCGCAATGTTCTCGTGGTAGAGGTTCGCGGTCACCGCGGCCAGCGCGTCGAGCTTGCCCTGGGCCTCGGTGACTTGGGCCTTAGCCT
The DNA here is from genome assembly GCF_053592635.1 of Streptomyces sp. NPDC002623. Lineage (NCBI taxonomy): Bacteria > Bacillati > Actinomycetota > Actinomycetes > Kitasatosporales > Streptomycetaceae > Streptomyces > Streptomyces sp. NPDC002623. Next base: position 204,855 of record NZ_JBSFWB010000014.1, read on the forward strand.
CCCGCAGCTGCTTACGCAGGTCGGTGATCGTCTCGTCGCGCTGCACTTCGCCGGGGGTGCGAAGCACCGGCCGGGCGACTTTGGCGTCCCACTCGGCCAGGATCTCCTCGGCCCGGTGGACGGTCGCGTGGCTGACCTGGGCCTCGCGGGCGAGGTTCTCCTTGGTCAGGGCGCCGTTGGTGTGCAAGGGCTCACCGGCCAGCAGCCGGGCCATGGCTTCACGGAGTTTCGTTGCGGTCGCGGCGGATACCGGCATCAGTGGGCACCTTCCAGGTTGGCGAATTGTGCGGTGACCGACTGCACCTCGGTGAGACGGATCTCTATGGATTCGCGCCGCGGCGGGGAGAGCCGTTCGCGTCGCAGGGTGTCTTGCAGGTCGCCCTCTTCGGCGATCCAGTAGGGGGCGTTCTTCAAGGTCAACACCGAGTTGCGGCATTTGCCGGGCTGGCACGCGCCGAGCAACGGCTGCTTGCCCTGCTGCTCGGGCGGGAGCTGGTTTTGGCACTCGGCGGTCGACGCCTGCCACAGACAGTGGTTGATCGTGCCGAAGTGGAGCTGGGCGAACTCGTCCCGCAGCAAGCTCACCTGCATCCGTTCGTCCGCGATCTGTGCTTGGAGGTGCGGGTCGCTGTCCATGGCCTTGATGACCTTGTCCAGGCCGGCGTGGAGCCTGGCGGCGCCGGGGCCGACGGCGACCGGATCGCCCTGTCGGCGAGCCTTGAGGAGTTCGACGAGCCTGCGGGCGGCGGCCAGTTCGAGCTGGTTGTCGAACTCCTTGCTCCAGTTCGCATCCATCCTTCCGTAGCCGGCGGTGACCCGGTTGGCCAGGGCCCGGCGGGCGGCGTGCTTGAGCTGGATTCCGAGCGCGATCTCCCCGTCGGGCTGCTGGGCGGTGATGATCGCCATGGTCTTGCGGAACATGTGCGGTCGCACCAGCCCTTCGGGGATGGGCTCCAGTCCGTTCCGGTCCAGCGTCTTGTTGATGTTCTCGATGAAGAAGTCGATGTCGCGGAAGGCATCGAAGCCCGCGCGGCCGCGTGTTCCCTCCGGCAGGAACCCGCTGGGCGGGGCCAGGGTGGCGAAGATGTGGCTGTCGTGCCAGGACAGGCGTTCGGCGACTGCCACGGCCTGTGCGACCGGTTCGGTGATCCACCACTTGAGGCGGGGCCGGGATTCGTCGTGCTTGACCTTCCTCGATGCGATCGCGGGGGATCCGTAGTGCTCGACGATGGAGTTCCGTTCGATCTCCTGCAGTTCACTGTCGCGCATCAGCGTGAGGGCGGCGATGAAGACGTAGCAGGCGGCTCTGACCATTCGCAGGGCGTGCTCGAGGTCGCCGTCCTCGATGTAGTCGGTGCGGTCCTCGGTGATCGCCTCACGCACCCACTGCTGTCGCTGCCGGGTGCGGGCAGTGCCGCTGGTGAAGACGTTCGCCCGGGTCACCGTGCCGAATACGCGGCTTTCCAGGGTCAGCCAGACCGGCTCTCCGGCCGGCCCGTGGACGCTGGACTCCCGGCGGACCGGTATGCGGTTGGCCGGGTTGGCCAGCCACTTCTTGACCTGGGCATCAAGGTCATCGGGCCGCCGGTTACGGCCGCGGACGGGCTGGTCAACGACGCCCAGTGCGGCCCGGCCTTCCTTGGCCGTGACGGGCCGGATCCGGCCTGCATCGGCCAGTTGCTGCACCATCCTCCGCCTCATCTGGTGCCGGTCCGAATCCCGGCCGGCTTTGAACACGCCCTGGCTGACGCCGCCCGTCAGCCACAGGCTCAGCGTTGACCACATCACCGTGCCCGCCGGGTATCCGCGGAAGTCCCTGGCGTGGACGGGCACCAGGGAAGCAGGGTCCTGCACCCAGGCGGCGAGCTTCACGTCGATGTCCCGAGCCCGATGGGTCTGGCGCCGTGTCCCGGCAGAGGCCGCCACGACGGCGGCCTGCTGGTCGCGGCGTTCAAGGATCTGCGGGGCCATGTCATCGATGTAGAACCAGGCGGCCCGCAGGAGCGGCCACCAGATGGCCGGCGGAATCGACGGGGTGGACAGCTCACCGGTGTATGTCCGCTCGGCCACCTCCGCAGCCGACTTCCCGGGCCACGGGTCCTCACTCAGGCCGCCTCCGGTCAGCAGCGGGGCAAAGTCCAGCAGGCGGCGAATGGTGAGAACATCGTTGGCCAGGGTGGAGGTTCCGGACGTCAGCGCGTGATGGTCGAGGTAGTCCTGCCAGTCCTCCGCCGCCCACGCGGCCAGATCCTGAGGCATCTGCTGCTCGACCGCCCATGTCGCGATGAGCCGCATCTTGTCGCACATCTGCCCTACCGAGGACAGGCCCCAGTTCTCCGCCCGGAAGAACAGACCGGCATCCCGGAGGATCTTGTGGCTGGAGTTGAGCATCCCGAAGGCGATCTCGCGGGTCCGCAGATTCCAGAGCGGGTCCGTGGGAAACGACGCTCGCCAGGCGCTCTTCACCCTGTTCGCCGGCCGTCGAAGGCAGTCGCCGGGCCAGTACCCGCTCTGCCCGAAGAGCGGGACCTCCGCTCCGGGGATGAGGTTGCGGCGACCGCCGAGGACGGGTGTGTCGTCGGGGATGGTCTGCGAGGGCAGAACCTGGAAGGCGGCGGCAGTTGTCATCGGTCGTACTCCGTTCGCATTCCGAGCGGCAGGTCGAGGCGGAACTTGCCCTCCTCGATCTGCTTGCGGGCCTCTGGAAGCTGTTCCGCGCACTCGGCGAACACTTCCTTCAGTGCGGCTGCCTGAACGGCCCAGGTGGCCTGCCAGACCGGTGGGGCCAGCACCTTGCGCATGTGGGTGATGTGGTCGTCGAGCATCAGCAGCCGGGGCAGCTGCGAGGTGAACACGATCGCGTTCGGGCAGATCATGCACATCGCCGGCGCGACGTGGCAGAGCCTGCCCTTGGGTGTGTGCGGGGAGTCGTGGGGATCACGGCAGTTGACGACACCCATGTCGAGCTCTCCGTGCTGCAAGGCTTTCCCCTGCTCAGGCGAGATACCCAGCTCAGCGGCCGTCTCCGGCTCCGTGAGCATGGCCTCGGCCCCCTCGGTGACCAGCATGGGCTTGCCAGGCTTGATCTTGTTGAAAACTCCGCGCTGGGCCCGGTTGACCGCGCGGCCTGCCAGGACGTGCGCGGTCGTGCCGTGCGCGTAGTGGCCCCGGAACACTTCGATGTGGTGGTCGTCCCCTGCCAGGTCGCTCAGGCTGCCGCCCAGAGCGGCGACGCGCGTGGTCTTTGACGTCTTCCGCAGCCGCCGCACGTCGTGCGGCTCGGAGATCTTCGCCGGGTCGCCTTCCAAAACCGGATGGGTGGCGATCCAGTCGGTGAACCGGCGCCCTGGGCGCTTGAAGATCGCCCGCCCCGCGGCCATGCGACGCCGGTAGTCGGTGGACTCGACGGCGGTGAACAGCCACGGATCGGTCTCGAATACCTCCCGGGTCAGGGTGTTCACCGCGATCAGGCGGCGCAGGAGTCCGGGGACGTCCCAGTTGCCGGTGCCGGGGTAGACGGACTCTCCAGGTGCCTCGTCCTCGTCCAGAGGCCGCTCGCTCTCCTGCGGCCCGTCGTTGCCGTGCAGATGCGGACGGACCCGCTGGGCCCGCAATTTGGTCTGCAGCACCCGGACCCCTTCATCGCTGAACTCAAGGTCGTCCAGACAAAGATCGTGCACTTCCTCGGAGGTGGCATCGCCCATGGCCAGCAGGAGCAGGACCCGGAACGGCTGCAGGTCGAGTTCGTTGGGGAACAGCAGGCCGCTGACGGTGGTCATCACGCCGTACTTCCCGCCGAAGCGGGCCATGTAGAGGGGGTCGGCCACTATGTCCCTTACCGGCTTCGGCCACCACTTGAAGTGCGCCGGGAGATGCGTCAGCAGGGCGGGCATGTCGAGCACGCCGTGCCGGGCCGCCCAGACCAGATTGGGCAGCGCCCGCCAGCCTCCACTGCGCGGGTCCTGGCCCTCAGCCAGCAGAGCACGGCCCACGGCGAGCCGCTTCTCTAGGGCCCGGACATCAGCCTTGGCACCGTCCAGCAGAAGCAGACGCTCGTGATTGGCGAACTCGTCCAACGGCTCGCTCGAGCCACCCCGGAACGTCGGCGGCCCTTCCGCCCGCCGCCGGAGGCGCTCGGGCACCTTCGCGTCCCGGACCGCCCTGTGCTCCACCAGAGTCAGCAGCAAACCGGCCAACACGTTCGGCTGGTTCGAAGTCGGCTCGTAGCGGGTGACGAGATCTTCCTCCCACTGGTAGATCACCTCGGCCAAGTCGATAGGACCGCCATCCAGCCGGGCTTCATCCGGATCGAGGCCGATGGCCGCAAGATGCGTGCCGGCGAACGTCAGGAAGCTGCGGATCGCGGTGACGTAGTTGCCGCTGAAGGCCAGACCCGCCTTGCGGTGATAGTCCAGCCAGGCATCAGCCAGCTGGCCCGCCAGCAGTGAGCACCCGAACTCCGCCGGATCGATCCGGTGGGTCATCCGCTGGTGCCGGTAGACGTAGACGAGTTCCCGGACCCCGATCCGTCCAGGCGGCGCCGGCGGCGCGACGGCAGCGGCCGGACGCTTCCGGCTCCTGCGTTCTCCCCGGCGGGGCATCAGGCGGCCCTCCCCTGCGTCAGCCGGGCCGCGTAGTCGGCGTAGGTGGTGTCCTGGGCATTCCAGTCCGCGATCGCCCGGGCGACCAGCAGGTTCGTCTTGCGGATGTAGCGCAGGTAACGCATGGTCGACGTCGCCTGGCGATGGCCGAGCAAACGCTGAACCGTCAGCTGCGGCGACCTGCTGATGTGATCGGCCAGGTAGGCGGTGTGCCCGCCCAGCCGCCGCAGCTCCGTCTCCTGCTCCGCCACCAGCTCGGTCAGCAACTGGAGCATGAAGATCGCGAACGTGTGACGCAGGTCGTGGATCTTGAATGCCCGCGGCACCACCGTCTCGAGCTTGTGTTCCTTGCTGATCCGCAGGGCCCGCACGTGGGCGTCCTCGAAGATCTGATGCCAGCGCTGTGCGGAGAGCATGCGCCCGCCGCGGCCGACGAACAGCGCCATCGGTTCCAGACCCCGGTCGCCCTCGATGACCGCGATCCGGCGCGTGGCCACGTCCATGTCCTTGATCGTGAAGGTCCGCCGGCGGCCGTGCAGGACTCCGCTGAGCCTGCCCTGACGGGAGTTGATGTCGTCGACGACGAAGAGCTCTGCCCGGTGACGGTGCAGTGTGCGGGCGGCCGCGTGCACGATCTTCGCCCGCTCTGTGCGCCGGTAGAAGTCGACCTCCCGCAAGGTGGCGTGCTGGATCTCCACCGTGCGAGGCAGCTTGTACTTGGCCATCTCCCTCAGGTCCACCAGCGCAGCCGAGCCGTCCCGGCGCGGTGTCCCGACCTCAATGTCCAGCAGGGTGCTGAACTCCCGCAGGCGCATCCCGGTCGTCACCGCCAGCTCTGCCGCTGCGCTGTTGCGCAACGGTGCCGCCCCACGGAACGACCGGTCCGCCCGCTCGTCCGGCAACAGGCCGCGAAGCCCCACCTGCTTCAGGAACCGCCACTGCGAATAGGTCAGATGGCGGACGTCGAGATCGTTGACGACGGACACGGACAGAACGTCCTTGCCGTTCTTGCGTCGGTGATACGGGCGCCGGTCCAGCAGCTTCGCGTCCCCGACAGCCCAGTCGTAGAAGTTGTTGATCGCGGCCCGCCGCCGCATCCACGTGGCCGCCGACACCGGCTCGTCCTGGTACTCCATGAGCTCGTCCCGGTAGGCGACGAGGTCATCCTCCGTGGCCGACAACAGATCCGTCGGCGGGTCCAACTGCCCAAGGAAGTCGGCCAGATCCATGAGGTCGTACGTGTAGTCCTGGAGCGACCCCGCATCCAGGCGCTTGGCCATATCGAAGAAGCACGAGGTCAACGGCTCCAGCGGACGCATATCCGACCCCAGGAAGAACGGCGTGCCCTCCTTGAGCGCCCCCTTGCGGGTCACGTACTCGACCCAGTCCAGATCCACACCGTCCACGGCACCCGCGTACCGGCGCACCTTGGCATGCGACACGAAGAAGTACTCCACGAAGCCCTCACGCCTGAGACATCAATAGTCACTTGAACCTAACAGCCGCCCGTGGTGTACCACTGAGACATCGAGACATCTACCAACCCTTGAGCTAACCCGCGCCCTCCTGGTTGGCGGGTCTGGTCTCCAGCCGGACCACGTGCGGGTGATCCGGTCGCAGCTCCGCCGAGTCCTCCGCGAGCACGATCCGCTCCCCCGGCCCGACCATGCCGAGCAACGCGCTCAACAGAGTCGTCTTGCCCGTGCCCGTACCGCCGCTGACCAGGAAGGACAGCCGAGCCCGCACCAAGGCCCGCAGTACCCGGTCGCCGCCCGGCGGAACCGTGCCAGCGGCCACCAGTTCGTCGAGCGTGAACGCGCGGGGCCGTACGACGCGCAGCGACAGGCAGGTGCAGCCGACGGCGACCGGGGGCAGCATCGCGTGCAGTCGCGTTCCGTCGGGCAGCCGGGCGTCGACCCAGGGCCGGGCGTCGTCCAGGCGCCGTCCGGCCACCGCGGCCAGGCGTTGGGCGAGCCGCCGCACGGCCGCCGCGTCCGGAAAGCAGACGTCGGTCAGCTCCAGGCCGCCGCCCCGGTCGACCCAGACCCGGTCCGGCGCCGACACCAGCACGTCGGTCACCCAGGGGTCGGTGAGCAGGGGCTCCAGGGGCCCGCTGCCGATCAGCTCGGACCGAAGGTGCTCGGCCGCGCCGAGGACCTCCGCGTCCCCGAGGACCCGCCCCTGTTCGCGCAGGGCCTGCGCCACGCGCGCGGGCGTCGGTTCGGCCCCGCTGTCGGCGAGCCACTGCCGTACGCCGTCGAGCAACGCCCCGCTCCCCCGCGCCCGTTCGAGCCCGGGCGGCGTGCTCATGAGCCACCCGCCTCGGTCAGCGCGCGCTCCCAGAACTCCTTGCAGAAGCGGGCGAGCGGCCCGCGCGCGGTCGCGCCCGGCGGTGCCTTGCCGCCGTCCGGACGCAGCAGCCCCGACTCGACGGGCACCTCGCCGGCCAGCGGCAGCCCGAGCAGCCTGGCCACCTCGGTGTCGTCGAGGCCGGGCGCGTAGGGGCCGCGTACCGCCACACGCAGGTCGCGCAGCACCATGCCGACGGCGGAGGCCACGCGCCCGCCCGCCGCGACGGCACGCAGTTCGGCCGGGACCACGAGGAGCCCGAGGTCGAGTTGGGCGAGGACCTCGGCGACTCCGTCGTCGATGCGGCGCGGGAGGTCGACGACGACCGTGCCGCCCCGGCGCCGGGCCGCCGCGAGCACCGCGCGTACGGCCTGGGGCGCGATGGCGACGCAGTCGCCCCGGTCCCAGCTCAGCACCCGCAGCGAGTGCAGCCTGGGCAGCGACTCCTCCAGAGCGCCGCCGCCGACCCGGCCGCGCGAGGCGGCGAACGCGGGCCAGCGCAGGCCCTCCGTGCTCTCGCCGCCGAGGAGGACGTCGAGTCCGCCTCCCAGTGGATCGGCGTCCACGAGGAGGGTGCGCAGTCCTTCACGCGCGGAGGTGACGGCGAGGGCGCACGCGAGCGTGGACGCTCCGGCGCCGCCCCGGCCGCCGATCACGCCGACGGTGAGTGCGGGTCGTCCGACGCCTTCGGCGACGTCGGCGATGCGGTCGACCAGCCACTGTTCGCCGTCGGGCAGCATCAGGACGTGGTCGGCGCCGATCTCCACGGCTCGCTGCCACACCCCGGAGTCGTCCTGGTCTCGTCCGACGAGGACCACTCCGCGTCGGCGGGTGGCTCCGCGCACCCGGCGTGCCGCGTCGTCACCGACCAGGACGAGCGGCGCGGACTCCCAGCTGCCTCGGCGGTCCGGCACCGAGTGGTGCACCTCCGGTGTGGCTCCGGCCGCGGCGCACAGGCGCAGCAGGTCGTCGAGGAGTGCCGCGTCCTCCGTGACGATCAGTGGTTTTCCCGGCCGCCTGCCGGCGGTGGGCGGCGGGTCGTGTGTGACGGCTCCGGTCACGATTTCCATCCCCCTTCGCTGCGGGTCGCACAGTCCCTGCGGCCCCGCGATTCCCAAACGTGTGAAGAACCGGCATCCGGCCCTCATATGAACGGCCGACGGAAACCGGCCGTGGACGCCCGGCAAACGGAACCGGTCATGTGAAGTCGGCCCGAGCGGACGCGTTGGAATCACGGTGCAGCGAACCCGGAAATCGTGTGGATCTTGGTGGAAAACTGTGGACGAGTGGGGGGTTGTGAATATCGCCGTCACCCAAACCGGTGACCGCCGCACCACCCGTGTACGACTTCCGCAGAGCAGTCCGACGGCTACGCAGGGTGACGAAGGGTGGGCATGCGAAAGAGGCGGCCGCAGCCGCCTCGATGCGGCTCACTGCCGCGTACAGAACAGAAAAACCCACCCGGACATGCGACGACCCCCGCCGGGGGGGGAGAGCGGGGGTCGTCTCCACGGCCGACTCGGGGGGGGAGGAGCCGGACCGCGTTAGCACGGTCGCGAACGATCCGTGACTTCCATGGTGTACCCGAGAGCCCTCTCAGGCAAACCCACGCGCCCACCTTACGCCGAATGGGCTGCCCCTATGCTCTTGGTTGTGGAAAACCACTCCTTGCCCCGCACAGCGGCCTTCTTTGACCTGGACAAGACGGTCATTGCGAAGTCGAGCACGCTCACCTTCAGCAAGTCCTTCTACCAAGGCGGGCTGATCAACCGCAGGGCGGCCTTGCGGACCGCGTATGCCCAGTTCGTCTTCCTCGTCGGCGGTATGGACCACGACCAGATGGAGCGGACCCGCGAGTACCTGTCCGCCCTCGTGCGCGGCTGGAACGTCCAACAGGTGAAGGAGATCGTCGCGGAGACCCTTCACGACCTGATCGACCCGCTGATCTACGACGAGGCCGCCTCCCTGATCGAGGAGCACCACACCGCCGGCCGGGACGTCGTCATCGTGTCCACGTCGGGCGCCGAGGTCGTCGAGCCGATCGGCGAGCTGCTCGGCGCGGACCGCGTCGTCGCCACGCGCATGGTCGTGGGCCAGGACGGCTGCTTCACCGGCGAGGTGGAGTACTACGCGTACGGCCCGACGAAGGCGGAGGCGATCAAGGAGCTGGCCGAGTCCGAGGGGTACGACCTCTCGCGCTGCTACGCCTACAGCGACTCCGCGACCGACCTGCCGATGCTGCAGGCGGTCGGACATCCGCACGCGGTGAACCCCGACCGGACACTGCGACGCGAGGCCATGGCGCGCGGGTGGCCGATTCTCGACTTCCACCGCCCGGTGCGCCTCAAGCAACGGATTCCCACATTCTCCGTACCGCCCCGCCCGGCGCTCGTGGCGGCCGCCGCCATAGGAGCGGCGGCGGCCACCGCGGGCCTTGTCTGGTACGCGAGTCGTCGCCGGGCAGCGGCGACCGCCTGAGCGACCACCGCCCTTTTCAAACCCTTTTGGGAGCAAAAGTAAAGAACTGGTGCCAGCACTTCCGCTTGCTGCGCACCAGGAGTACAAAGGACTTAACGGCCCGCGAGACCAAGGACATCCGAGAGGATCACCTTAATAACGCATTTGGCCCCACGGACCGCGCATGAACACTGGGCACCCACGCGACGTCGACCCGTCGATTACGGGCCAGCCGCACCAGGTCACGGGCGAAGTTCCCGGCCTGATGGGCAATATATCGAGGACGCTTGGTAACCGGGTGAACATGCCAGCGGCGGTACGAGAACTCGTACCGCCGCAACCCTTTGCGAGGCCCCCGCGCGGGGGCCTTTTTCGTGCCCGCGTCCACGCGCGCGTGAGGCGTTACGCCGCCCCGCGCTGCAGCGCCTCGCACACCGCCGTCGACTCACGGGCGCCCAGCTCGACAGCCCTGCCGCAGTGGGCGATCCAGGCCGCCATGCCGTCCGGGGTACCGGACGCGTAGCCCTCCAGGGCCGCCAGATAGGCCGCTCGGCCCAGCTCGGCATGCCCCGTCTCGGCCGGGCAGACCGACTTGGGGTCGAGGCCGCTGCCGATGAGGACGATGCGCTGGGCGGCCCGCGCTACCAGACCGTTGTGGGAGGTGAAGGGGCGCAGGGCCAGAAGCTCGCCATGGACGACGGCGGCCGTCACCAGAGCGGGCGCGGATCCCCCGGCGATGATCAGCTGGGACAGCCCCTCCAGGCGGCCTGCCAGTTCGGCGGCACCCGGCAGCGGCAGCTCGATCAGCGGCTCGTCGACCGTCTCGCCGGGCTGCCGCGGACGTCCGACCTCGTCGCCGTCGCTCGCCGCGGCCACCAGGTGCAGGCGCGCCAGCACCCGCAGGGGCGACTGCCGCCAGATGGACAGCAGCTGACCGGCCTCGGCGGTCAGCCGGAGAGCGGCGCCCATGACCCGCGCCTCGTCGTCGACACCGAAATCGCTGCGGCGGCGCACCTCTTCCAACGCCCAGTCCGCCCCGGACAGCGCCGCGGAGCCGCGGGCGCCGCGCAGGGCGGCCTCGGCGGTGATCTCGGTGCTGCGGCGACGCATGACGCGGTGCCCGTAGACCCGGTCCACGGCCTTGCGCACGGACTCCACGGACTCGGCCACACCGGGCAACGAGCCCAGGGCCGCAAGCGGATCGGCGGACGCGCCTGTCGTACTCATGAGTACGACCCTACGCAACCGATGCGCGAGCCCCACGAAGGAGTGGTCTTCTTCACGGACACCTGCCCATACAGACATGTCGACACTACGCTTACTGAACATGAAAATTGCTTTCGTCGGGAAGGGCGGCAGCGGCAAGACCACCCTGTCCTCCCTGTTCATCCGCCATCTCGCCGCCGACGGCGCGCCCGTGATCGCGGTCGACGCGGACATCAACCAGCATCTGGGCCCCGCACTCGGCCTCGACGAGGCGGAGGCCGCCGAACTGCCCGCGATGGGCGACCGGCTGCCGCTGATCAAGAACTACCTGCGGGGCTCCAACCCCCGTGTCGCCTCCGCCGAGACGATGATCAAGACGACGCCGCCCGGCGAGGGCTCCCGGCTGCTGCGGGTGCGCGAGGACAACCCGGTGTACGAAGCCTGCGCCCGGCCGGTGGAACTCGACGGCGGCGCCGTCCGTTTGATGGTCACGGGCCCCTTCACGGAGGCCGACCTGGGGGTCTCCTGCTACCACTCCAAGACGGGAGCGGTGGAGCTGTGCCTGAACCACCTGGTGGACGGGCGTGACGAGTACGTCGTGGTCGACATGACCGCCGGCTCGGACTCCTTCGCCTCCGGCATGTTCACCCGTTTCGACATCACGTTCCTCGTCGCCGAGCCGACCCGGAAGGGGGTCTCCGTCTATCGCCAGTACAAGGAGTACGCCCACGACTTCGGCGTCGAGCTGAAGGTCGTCGGCAACAAGGTGCAGGGCCAGGACGACCTCGACTTCCTCCGCGCCGAGGTCGGGGACAACCTGCTCGTGACGGTCGGGCACTCGGACTGGGTGCGCGCCATGGAGAAGGGCCGGCCGCCCCGGTTCGAGCTCCTGGAGGACACCAACCGCCACGCCCTGCGCCTGCTGCGGACGACCGTCGACTCTGCGTACGACAGGCGCGACCGGGAGCGCTACACACGGCAGATGGTGCACTTCCATCTGAAGAACGCCGAGGCCTGGGGCAACGAGCGCACCGGGGCCGACCTGGCGGCGCAGGTCGACCCCCACTTCGTCCTCGGGGAAGGCGTCACAGCCCCTGCTACTGCCTGACCGCCGGGGCCCCGGGCACGCCCTTCGGGGCCGGGGCGGGGCCGCCGGAGAGGAAGGACGCCCAGCCCTGCTTGGGTGCCTCGGCGACCTCCAGGGTGCGCAACTTCGCCAGAGCCTTCGGGTCCTGGGCGTCCAGCCAGTCCGCCAGCTGCCGGAAGGACACACAGCGCACGTCGGGCTTGTTGCAGACGTTCTCGACGACCTCTTCGACGGCGCGCATATAGGTGCCGCCGTTCCAGGACTCGAAGTGGTTGCCGATGATCAGCGGTGCACGGTTGCCCTCATAGGCCCGGTCGAAGCCCTTGAGCAGCCCGTCACGCATCTGGTCGCCCCAGAACTCGAACTTGCCGGGGTTGCCCTGGGTCTTGGTGCCGGACTGGTTGACCATGAAGTTGTAGTCCATGGTCAACTGCTCGTAGCTGTGGCCGGGGAAGGGCACGAGCTGCATCGACAGGTCCCACAGGCCCTGCTTCTTCCCGGGCCAGACCTGGTTGTTGACGCCGCTGGTGTCATAGCGGAAGCCCAGCTCACGGGCGGCCTTCATGAAGTTGGCCTGCCCCTCGAGGCAGGGGGTCCGGGCGCCGATGAGCTCCTTGTCGTAGTCGAAGGGCAGCGGGGCCGCCTTCTTCAGACCGGCGTTGGTCTTCCAGGTCTTCACGAACTGCTTGGCCTGGTCGATCTCGTCCTTCCACTCCTCGACCGACCACTCCCCGACGCCGCCGTTCTTCCCGCAGAAGTGGCCGTTGAAGTGGGTGCCGATCTCGTTGCCCTCCAGCCACGCCAGGCGCAGCTGCTTCGCGGTCTCGGCGATGCCCTGCTCGTCGTTGAAGCCGATGTCGGAGCGGCCCGGCGAGTGCTGCGGAGGCCTGTACAGGTCGGCCTTCTCCTCGGGCAGCATGTACACGCCGCTGAGGAAGTACGTCATCGTCGCGCGATTGGCCTTGGCCACCTTGCGGAAATGGGAGAACAGCTTCTGGCTGTCCTCGCCGGCACCGTCCCACGAGAAGATCACGAACTGCGGTGGCTTCTGGCCCGGCTTCAGGCGCTCGGGCCGGGGCAGATGGGGCTGTGCTCCGGTGTACGCGGTGGAGCCGTCGCCGATCAGGCGGACCACGCTCTTGGGTGCCGGGGCCGGCTTCGCCTTCTGCGGGCCTGACACCCCTGCCTGGGAACCATGGGAACCGCCGGTTCCCGTCGCGCAACCGGCTAGCGATGCGGCGACAGCCGCGGCGGCCACTGCGCCGACGGCGATCCTCTGGGTGGCGACCATGTTCCGCCCACCTTCTTCCTTCTCTCGGCCAACGCCGACGAGGGCGTTCTCTGGTGACGCGCCGGGACGAGCCGACGGCGCCGTCAAGGTCGCATGAAGGTCGCATGGGACCGAGAAGGAATTAATACGACAAGCCGATAAAAAGACCACTTCACTCTTGGGGATGATTAGCTGCCCCATTTGCCACATAAATCCATGCTTGACCTTTACTCTGCATTACGATCTGTTTACCGAGTGTTGATTTCATCCCGCCGCTGCACGCCGTGACCCACGGCCGCGACCGCCCCCGCACCAGCCGGGGACCCCCTGTTCCGCGACCGCGCTGCCCCGGAGGAGACGGGAAAAAATGGCCGCCTGCGTCCCCACCCGCACCGCCCGCTCGACGCGCACCGAGCGCGTCCACCGACCCCACAGCCCCCCACCGACCCCGAACCGCCGATTCCGCATCGCGGGCGCCGACGTGTCCGCCTCGATCGCGGTCTTCCTGATCGCCCTGCCCCTGTCCCTCGGCATCGCCCTCGCCACCGGCGCGCCCCTGCGGGCCGGTCTCGTCGCCGCCGCCGTGGGCGGGATCGTCGCCGGCTGGATCGGCGGCTCACCGCTCCAGGTCAGCGGCCCGGCAGCGGGCCTGACCGTCGTCACCGCCGACCTCATCCACCGCTACGGCTGGCGGGCGACCTGCGCCATCACCGTCCTCGCCGGACTGGCCCAACTAGGTCTCGGCTGCCTGCGCGTGGCACGCAACGCCCTCGCCGTCAGCCCGGCCATCGTGCACGGCATGCTGGCCGGCATCGGCGTCACCATCGCCGTCGCCCAACTGCATGTCGTCCTCGGCGGCAACCCGCAGAGCTCCGTCCTCGACAACCTCCGTGCCCTGCCCGCCCAGTTGGCCGGACTGCGGCCCGCGGCCGTGGCCGTGAGCGCACTGACCCTGACCCTGCTGCTGCTCTGGCCGCGGATTCCCGGCCGGGTGGGCCGCGTGCTGCACAAGGTGCCCGCCGCGCTCGTCGCCGTCACCGGCGCCACCGCGATCGCCGCGCTGGTCGGCCTCACCGTGCCCAAGGTCGACCTGCCGTCCTGGAGCAGTCACGCGCTGGCCGGGCTGCCGGAGGGGCCGGTGCTCGGGCTCGTCGCCGCCGTTCTCACCACCACGCTGGTGTGCAGTGTGCAGTCGCTGCTGGGCGCTGTCGCCGTGGACAAGCTGATCTCCTCGCGTCCCGCCCTGCTCGGCTCCCGCTCCACCCGTGTCGGCCGCTCCGACCTGGATCGCGAACTGCTGGGTCAGGGCGCGGCCAACATCGTCTCCGGCGCGCTCGGCGGACTGCCCGTGGCGGGCGTGGCCGTGCGCAGTTCGGCGAATGTCCAAGCCGGTGCCGTGAGTCGGAACTCCACGATGCTGCACGGCGTTCTCGTAGTAGTCGCCGCACTGCTGATGGTCCCGATCCTGGATCTCATCCCGCTCGCCGCACTCGCCGCCCTGGTGATGGCCGTCGGCATCCAGATGGTGTCCCTGCACCACATTCGCACGGTGACGCGCCACCGAGAGGTGCTGGTGTACGCCGTCACCACCCTCGGCGTGGTGTTCCTCGGCGTCCTGGAGGGCGTGGTGCTCGGCATCGCCGTGGCCGTCACCGTCGCCCTGCACCGCCTCGCCCGCACCCGCATCACGCACCACGAGAAGGAAGGAGTCCATCACGTACACGTACGAGGCCAGTTGACGTTCCTCGCCGTGCCGCGGCTCAGCCGCATCCTGCATCACGTACCCCAAGGCACCCATGTAGTGGTCGAGTTGGACGGCTCCTTCATGGACCACGCGGCATACGAGTCCCTGCAGGACTGGCAGCGGTCACACCGCGCGCAGGGCGGCTCCGTCGAACTGACCGGCCGCCGCTCGGGAACGGGACTGGACGACAGAGCCGGCACCCACGCCGAGGGGGACGAGTCGACCGCTCCCCGCGGCCTCGATTCCACACGCACCGCAGAGACCCCGATCGCCGACTGCCGCTGCCGTCCCTGGACGCCCTGGCGCAACCACCAGTGCGAGGTGCCACGGGAAACGACAGAAACCCGTCGGACGACCGGCACGACGAACTCGACCGACGAGGCGGACACAGCCCACGCGTCGCACACCGCCCGCACCGCCCGCACCACCAGCGTCGCCCACACAGCCCACACGACCCACACGACCCTGTCGAAAGAGCCGACGCAGAGAAGGGAGTCGACGGAAACCACGCAAACCAGAGAAGGCACGGAAACCACGGGGACGACGGAAACCACGGAGCCCGCCGAGCCTGCGCGGTCCATGGAGCCGAGTGGACATCAACTGATGCGTGGCATCACGGCGTTCCAGCGCAACACCGCGCCGCTGGTCCGGGGTGAGCTGGCGCGGCTGGCCCGGGAGGGACAGCGGCCCACCCAGCTCTTCCTCACCTGCGCCGACTCACGGCTGGTCACCTCGATGATCACCTCCAGTGGTCCCGGCGACCTGTTCGTGGTGCGCAACGTGGGCAACCTGGTGCCGCCACCCGGTGAGGAGAGCGGGGACGACTCGGTGGCGGCTGCGATCGAGTACGCGGTGGATGTGCTGGAGGTGCGGTCCATCACGGTGTGCGGGCACTCCGGGTGCGGGGCCATGCAGGCGCTGCTCAACTCCGACCCTGGTGGCGAGCGGACGCCGCTGAAGCGCTGGCTGCGGCACGGGGTGCCGAGCCTGGAGCGGATGGGCGACGACAGCCGCACCCTGGCCCGGCTGGCCGGTCGGGCACCCGCCGACCCGGTCGAGCAGCTCTGCCTGACCAACGTGGTCCAGCAGTTGGAACACCTTCGGGCACACGAGCCGGTGGCCCGAGCTCTGCGAGCCGGCGTACTGGAGCTGCACGGGTTGTACTTCCATGTGGGCGAGGCCCAGGCCTATCTGCTCACCGAAGCGGCCAGCGGCGACGGTGCCGGTGAAGGCAACGGCGACAGCGAAGACGACGGCGGGGTGTTCGACCACGTGGGAGCGGCGGACGTGTCTGCTTGAGCCCGGCGCCGGTGTGCGGCCTGTCGGGGCGGGTCGCACACCGGCGCGATCATCAGTGCCGTCGCTCGGCGGACTTGGCGGGCTCGGCAGGCTCGGCAGGCTCGGCGGGTATCCGCGCCGGAGCTGCAGTTACGGCAGCGGCACCGGCACCGGTACGCAGGGCAGGATCTTGCCCTTGACCGCGTAGATGGCCATGCTGGCCTTGACCCAAGAGGGTTCGGAAGTTTCCCAGTTCTCAATGGCCACGGAGTCTCCACGGTGGACGGTGACCGACCAGCGCCAGCGCGCCGAATTGCCGGGGAGGGGCCGCGAATCGAAGGCAGATGCCTCGGCGGCAGAGAATCCCTTTCCATTCTCCCTGGCCGTCGCCAAGATCATTTGCCCGCCGAGGCGCTCACCGCGGCGCGACGCGCATTGTTGGTCAACAGGCGGATTCTGGATGTCGACCTCGACGCCGTACGCGTCCAGACGTTCGGCCAGTTCGCGCTGGGCCTCGCGGTCGAGGGTCACGTCGCGAACCGAGAGCGTGACGGTGCCGTCCTTGTTCCGCTCCACCGCGTACGCGGGTGACTCGGCCGGGGAACCTGGTATCAGTGCCAAGGCCAGCCCCGCGACCGCGCAGGTAGCAGCGGCAAGGACGAATCGGCGGCCCGTCAGCGGACGGCTTCGGGCAGGTGGCGCATGCAGTGTGAGCGCCTCGGTCGAGGATGTGCGCCGCTCGATCTCCTCTTGCAGCTCGGCCAACAGCCGGTCCTCGAACGTCATTTGTGTACTCATGCCTCTCCCCCAGCTCCTTCGATGACGACGTACGACAGGGCATCGCGGCGCGAGCTTTCGGCCCCCAACCGCGCCTCCGCCTGCACCCCCGCCCGCGCCTCCGTCTCCGTCTCCCTCTCCCTCTCCGTCTCCGTCTCCGCACGCAGTGCCTTGCGGGCCCGGTGCAGGCGGACCCGTGCCGTGACCTGGCGGATGCCGAGCGCGGCGGCTGCCTCGGTGACCGTGAGTTGATCGACCGCGATGAGTTCGAGGACGGCGCGTTCGCCCTCCGGGAGCCGTTGCATGGCGGCGAGGGCGCGGCGGCCCGGGCTCTCGGCCTCGAGCTTGTCCTCGAGGCGGGCGATGTCGTCGGGCTCCAGCAGCCGGCGTCCGGAGATGCGCAGGTCGCGCTGCGCCTCACGGGCGGCTCGACGCCGCTCGGAGGAGACGACGTTGCGGGCGATGCCGTAGAGCCAGGCCGTCTCGCTGCCCAACCCAGGTCGATAGGTGTGGGCGGAATCCAGTACGGCGACGAAGATCTCGGCGGTGAGATCGGCGACCGTGTGGGGATCCGCGACTCGCCGGGCCACGAAGGAGGTGACCGCGCCCACGTGTCGCCGGTAGAACGCTTCGAACAACCGTGGGTCGCCTGCCGCCGCGGCCGGCCCGCCGCGTATTCGCTCCATCCGGTCCACCTGGTCCGTCCGGTCCATGCATGTCCCCTCTCTGCAGTGACACTTCACCTGTGCTTGGGCGGAGATGTGAAAGGCGTTACATGGGCTGAACTCCGTTCACCCCGGGTCCGTGGGTACGGATGACCCCCGGGCCCCCGCAGGCCCTCCCCGTGCCGAAACAGGAGCTCGACAGGTCTAAACCAATTTTTCGTCGGCCCTTGTCACCGGCCCCTTGGGTCTGATGAGCTGTGGCCTGGGACACAACGGACACACCGACGGCCGCACCACCGGACACACCGGCGAACATGCCGACGGACACCACGGACACACCACCGGACACGGACACCCTTCGAGAGGGAGATGTCGTGAGCAACGAGAGCCTGGCCAACCTGCTCAAGGAAGAGCGCAGGTTCGCGCCGCCCGCCGACCTGGCGGCCGACGCCAACGTCACGGCGGAGGCGTACGAACAGGCCAAGGCTGACAGGCTCGGCTTCTGGGCCGAGCAGGCCCGCCGACTGGCCTGGGCCAAGGAGCCGACCGAGACGCTGGACTGGTCGAACCCGCCGTTCGCGAAGTGGTTCAAGGACGGCGAACTCAACGTCGCCTACAACTGCGTGGACCGGCACGTGGAGGCCGGGCACGGCGACCGGGTCGCCATCCACTTCGAGGGCGAGCCCGGCGACAGCCGCGCCATCACCTATGCCGAGCTCAAGGACGAGGTGTCGAAGGCCGCAGGCGCCCTGCTGGAGCTGGGAGTTCGCAAGGGCGACCGGGTCGCCGTCTATATGCCGATGATCCCCGAGACGGCGGTCGCGATGCTGGCGTGCGCCCGGATCGGCGCCGCGCACTCCGTCGTCTTCGGCGGTTTCTCGGCGGACGCGCTGGCCACCCGTATCCAGGACGCCGACGCGCGGGTCGTCATCACGTCCGACGGCGGCTACCGGCGCGGCAAGCCGTCCGCGCTGAAGCCGGCCGTGGACGACGCGATCGCCAAGGCCGGCAACGTCGAGCATGTGCTCGTCGTGCGGCGCACCGGGCAGGAGGTCGCCTGGGACGACAGCCGGGACGTGTGGTGGCACGAGATCGTCGAGCGGCAGTCGACCGAGCACACGCCCGAGGCGTTCGAGGCCGAGCACCCGCTGTTCATCCTCTACACCTCCGGCACCACGGGTAAGCCCAAGGGCATCCTGCACACCTCCGGCGGCTACCTCACGCAGGCCGCGTACACCCACCACGCGGTCTTCGACCTCAAGCCGGAGACCGACGTCTACTGGTGCACGGCCGACGTCGGCTGGGTCACCGGCCACTCGTACATCGTCTACGGGCCGTTGGCCAACGGTGCGACGCAGGTCATGTACGAGGGCACGCCCGACACCCCGCACCAGGGCCGCTTCTGGGAGATCGTCCAGAAGTACGGGGTGACGATCCTGTACACGGCGCCGACGGCGATCCGTACGTTCATGAAGTGGGGCGACGACATCCCCGCGAAGTTCGATCTCAGCAGCCTCCGGGTGCTGGGGTCCGTGGGCGAGCCGATCAACCCCGAGGCGTGGATCTGGTACCGCAAGCACATCGGCGGCGACCGGACCCCGATCGTCGACACCTGGTGGCAGACCGAGACCGGCGCGATGATGATCTCGCCGCTGCCGGGCGTGACCCAGACCAAGCCCGGTTCCGCGCAGACCCCGCTGCCCGGCATCTCCGCGACCGTCGTCGACGACGAGGCGAACGAGGTGCCGAACGGCGGCGGTGGCTATCTGGTCCTGACCGAGCCGTGGCCGTCCATGCTGCGCACCATCTGGGGCGACGACCAGCGGTTCCTCGACACGTACTGGTCGCGCTTCGAGGGCCGGTACTTCGCCGGCGACGGCGCGAAGAAGGACGACGACGGCGACATCTGGCTGCTCGGCCGCGTCGACGACGTCATGCTCGTGTCGGGCCACAACATCTCCACCACGGAGGTCGAGTCGGCCCTCGTCTCCCACCCGTCCGTCGCCGAGGCGGCCGTCGTGGGTGCGGCGGACGAGACGACCGGGCAGGCCATCGTCGCCTTCGTCATCCTGCGCGGCACGGCGAACGCCGAGGACGAGAACCTCGTCGCCGACCTGCGCAACCACGTGAGCGCGACGCTCGGCCCGATCGCCAAGCCCAAGCGGATCCTGCCGGTGGCCGAGCTGCCGAAGACCCGCTCCGGCAAGATCATGCGCCGCCTGCTGCGGGACGTCGCGGAGAACCGTCAGCTCGGAGACGTCACCACCCTGACCGACTCCACCGTCATGACCCTCATCCAGGCGAAGCTCCCGGCCGCACCCAGCGAGGACTGAGCAGGACAGACCGAACGGACCGGACAGGGCACCCGGCGCGCATCACATCACGCGCGCCGGGTGCCCTTTTCGCACATATCGTGGGCATCGCCGGATTCCTCCCCTCGCGCCTTCCCCCACGCCCTCCCCCGTCACCTTAGGTAAACTAAACAAAGGTGCGCCGGGAAGTCTGGTCGGCATGTGCTGCGTCCTGCCCACCGACCGGAGGTCCACCCCGTGACCGCGCCCCGCACCACCCGCCCCCGCAAGGTCTTCGGACGGCTGTCCCTCCCCGAGCGGAACTTCGTCGCGGACGCGCTGCGCACCGAGACCGTCGGCGGTGTGCTGCTGCTCGTCGCCGCCGTGGCCGCGCTGATCTGGGCGAACGTACCTACGCTGCACGACAGCTACGAGAGCGTCAGCCACTTCCACCTCGGTCCCGACGCCCTCGGACTGCACCTGTCGCTCGCGCACTGGGCGGCGGACGGCCTGCTCGCGGTCTTCTTCTTCGTCGCCGGCATCGAACTCAAGCGCGAACTGGTCGCCGGTGACCTCAAGGACCCCAGGGCCGCCGCGCTGCCCGTGGTGGCCGCGATCTGCGGGATGACCGTGCCGGCGCTCGTCTACACGCTCACCAACCTCACCGGCGGCGGCTCCCTGGGCGGTTGGGCCGTGCCCACGGCCACCGACATCGCCTTCGCGCTGGCCGTGCTCGCCGTCATCGGCACCTCCCTGCCGAGCGCGCTGCGCGCCTTCCTGCTCACGCTCGCCGTCGTCGACGACCTGTTCGCGATCCTGATCATCGCGGTGTTCTTCACGAACACCATCGACTTCGCGGCGCTGGGCGGCGCGGTCCTCGGACTCGTCGTCTTCTGGCTGCTGCTGCGCAAGGGCGTCCGCGGCTGGTACGTGTACGTGCCGCTCGCGCTCGTCGTGTGGGTGCTGATGTACAACAGCGGCGTCCACGCCACGATCGCCGGCGTCGCGATGGGCCTGATGCTGCGCTGCACGACGCGCGACGACGAGGAGCACTCGCCCGGGGAGCGCATCGAGCACCTCGTGCGCCCCCTGTCCGCGGGGCTCGCGGTCCCGCTGTTCGCCCTGTTCAGCGCCGGTGTGACGATCTCGGGGGGCACCCTCGGGGAGGTGTTCACCCGGCCGGAGACCCTGGGCGTCGTCCTCGGTCTCGTCGTCGGCAAGACGATCGGCATCTTCGGCGGCACCTGGCTGACCGTCCGCTTCACCCGGGCCTCGCTCAGCGACGACCTCGCCTGGGCGGACATCTTCGCCGTCGCGTCCCTCGCCGGCATCGGCTTCACCGTGTCGCTGCTGATCGGTGAGCTCGCCTTCGAGGGCGACCCGGCCCTGACCGACGAGGTCAAGGCGGCCGTCCTACTGGGCTCGCTCATCGCGGCGACCCTCGCGACCGTCCTGCTCAAACTGCGCAACGCCCGGTACCGCCGAATGTGGGACGCCGAGGAGCGCGACGACGACCTCGACGGCATCCCCGACGTCTACGAGCAGGACGACCCCGCATACCACCTGCGCATGGCGGACATCTACGACAACAAGGCGGCCGAACACCGCCGTCGAGCCGCCGAGATCGCCGAGCGCGCCACTCGGCAGGACACTCGACGGTAGGCCGACGCGCGCCACGGGCTTGCCGAAGTGGCGGACGGGGCAGGCGAGGAGGCCGACCGTCCGGCATGATCTGACGGGACGGTACAAAAGAACCCAAGCAGCACAGCAGCCAGAACCGCACGGCAGCAGCACACAACAGCAAGACGTAGCAACAAGACGCAGCAGCAACAAGAGGGAGAACGCGATGAGCGCACCCGACGGCAGCCCGGTCGGCGCCGAACGCAGCATCGGCCAGCTGTTCGCCTCGGCGACGACCGAATTGTCGGCGCTGGTGCACGACGAGATCGCACTGGCGAAGGCCCAGCTGAAGCAGGACGTCAAGCGCGGCGCACTGAGCGGCGGGGCGTTCACGGTGGCCGGCGCGGTCCTGGTGTTCTCCCTGCCGATGCTCAACTTCGCGCTGGCGTACGGCATCCGGACCTGGAGCGACTGGAACCTCGCGATCTGCTTCCTGCTGTCGTTCGCGGCGAACGTGCTCATCGCGCTCGTCCTCGTGCTGATCGGCGTGTTCTTCGCGAAGAAGGCGCAGAAGAGCAAGGGCCCGCAGAAGGTCGCGGCGTCCGTGAAGGAGACGGCGGGGGTCCTGCAGAAGGCCAAGCCGCACCCGCGGCCCGAGCTCCCACAGGACCGGGTCCCGGAGGCCATCGAGGCTGTGGCACGCTCGTCGTCATGACGGACCCCGCGATCCCTCCGGCCCAGCCCGCTTCGGTCGTACGGCCGGACGCCGTCTGCGGCGTCAAGGTCACCCACCGCGAGGTCGCCGCGAACGGCGCGCGTTTCCACATCGCGGAGCTGGGCGACGGCCCGCTCGTCATGCTCGTCCACGGGTTCCCGCAGTTCTGGTGGACCTGGCGCCACCAGCTGGTGGCCCTGGCCGACGCGGGCTTCCGGGCCGTCGCGATGGACCTGCGGGGCGTGGGCGGCAGCGACCGTACGCCGCGCGGCTACGACCCGGCCAACCTCGCCCTCGACATCACCGGTGTGATCCGCTCCCTCGGCGAGCCGGACGCCGCGCTGGTCGGCCATGACCTGGGCGGCTATCTGGCGTGGACGGCGGCCGTGATGCGCCCCAAGCTGGTCCGCAGGCTCGCCGTGTCGTCGATGCCGCATCCCCGGCGCTGGCGCTCGGCGATGCTCGCCGACGTCCGGCAGACGACCGCGAGCTCCCACATCTGGGGGTTCCAGCGGCCATGGATCCCCGAACGGCAGCTCACCGCCGACGACGGCGAGCTGGTGGGCCGGCTGATCCGGGAGTGGTCCGGCCCGCGGCCGCCGGAGGACGACGCCGTGGAGACGTACCGGCGGGCGATGTCCATCCCCTCCACCGCGCACTGCGCCGTCGAGCCCTACCGGTGGCTGGTGCGGTCGTTGGCCCGTCCGGACGGCATCCAGTTCTACCGCCGGATGAAGCGACCCGTGCGGGTGCCCACGCTGCATCTGCACGGCTCCCTCGATCCGGTGTTGCGCACCCGCAGCGCGGCCGGCTCCGGCGAGTACGTCGAAGCGCCGTACCGCTGGCGTCTGTTCGACGGACTCGGCCACTTCCCGCACGAGGAGGATCCGGGAGCGTTCTCCACCGAGCTCGTCAATTGGCTGAAGGATCCCGAACCCGATCGGTGACCGCGTCATCCCGCCCGGTATCCGGTCCTGAACACCTGTACTACGAACAGCCAAATGCCCGCCGCATAGGCCAATTGGCGGCCCCGAGGGCGGTTATCGACCTTGGGGCAGGGGCAGACGTCGGGGTATGGGCTGGACGCACGACTACAGTGACGCAGCACGCAACCGCCGCTCGGCCAGTGGCCTGAGCCCCCACCGACGAGGTGGCGACCCGCAACTGGCGGGCTCCGACCTCCGAGTGGGCATTCCGCGCATCCTGCGCCGCCGAGCCCGCTGGGTCTCGGTCCGTCTGCGTCACCCTCGAGGCTGACGACCTGACGAGCTGACGAGCTGACCGCTCCGGTCCCGGCGACTCCCGGCTACAGGGCGCAGCTGTCGCTGTCCACCTGCTGGCCCGCGGTCCGCCCGGCGGCGATGTCCTGCTTGATCTCGTCCGCGGTGAGGGCGTAGCCGGTGTTGGAGTCGTCGAGGGACTTCGCGAAGACCACGCCGTACACCTTGCCGTCGGAGGTGAGCAGCGGGCCTCCGGAGTTGCCCTGACGGACGGTCGCGTACAGCGAGTACACATCACGGCGCACGGTGCCGCGGTGGTAGATGTCCGGGCCGTTGGCCGTGATGCGACCGCGCACGCGCGCGGCACGGACGTCGTAAGCCCCGTTCTCCGGGAAGCCGGCCACGATCGCGTCGTCGCCGCTCGCCGCGACGTCGGTGGTGAACTGCAGCACGGGCGCGTCGAGATCCGGCACGTCCAGGACGGCGATGTCGCGCCGCCAGTCGTACAGGACGACCGTGGCGTCGTACTTGCGGCCCTCGCCGCCTATCTGGACGGTGGGCTCGTCGACGCCGCCCACGACGTGCGCGTTGGTCATCACACGGCGCTCGCCGAAGACGAAGCCGGTGCCCTCCAGGACCTTGCCGCAGCTCTCCGCGGTCCCCATGACCTTGACGATGGAGCGCTGCGCGCGCGTGGCCACCGCGCTGTTCGCGAGGGCCGGGTCGGGCGGCTGGACGTCGGTGATCGGCTCGTTGGCGAAGGGGCTGAAGACCTGCGGGAAGCCGTTCTGCGCGAGGACGGAGGAGAAGTCCGCGAACCAGGTGTCGGCCTGGTCGGGCAGCGCCTCGGACACCCCGTGCAGCACCTTGGAGCTACGGACCTCCTTGCCCAGCGTGGGCAGGGTGGTGCCGGCCAGGGCGGACCCGATCAGCCACGCGACCAGCAGCATCGCCACGACGTTGACCAGCGCGCCGCCCGTCGCGTCCAGCGCGCGGGCCGGGGACCAGGTGATGTACCGGCGCAGCTTGTTGCCGAGGTGGGTGGTGAGAGCCTGGCCGACCGAGGCGCAGACGATCACGACGATCACCGCGACGACGGCGGCCGTGGTGCTCACCTCGGAGTTGTCGGTCAGCGCGTCCCAGATCACGGGCAGCAGGTAGACGGCGACGAGACCGCCGCCCAGGAAGCCGATCACCGACAGGATGCCGACGACGAAGCCCTGGCGGTAGCCCACGACCGCGAACCAGACGGCCGCGACCAGCAACAGGATGTCCAGCACATTCACGAGCGACACCCTGTCATGACCGCCAGTCGAGCGGGACCTGCTTCTCACGGTCCCAGGGGTGCTCCCAGCCCGCGAAGTGCAGCAGGCGGTCGATCACTCCGGCCGTGAAACCCCATACGAGGGCCGATTCGACCAGAAATGCCGGTCCGCGATGGCCGCTGGGGTGCACGGTCGTGGCCCGGTTGTCGGGGTCCGTGAGATCCACCACGGGGACCGTGAACACGCGGGCCGTCTCACCGGGGTCGACGACTCCCACCGGGCTCGGCTCGCGCCACCAGCCCAGGACGGGGGTGACGACGAAGCCGCTGACCGGGATGTACAGCTTGGGCAGCACCCCGAAGAGCTGGACGCCGGACGGATCGAGCCCGGTCTCCTCCTCGGCCTCGCGCAGGGCCGCCCGCAGCGGCCCGTCACCGTGCGGGTCGCCGTCCGCCGGGTCGAGGGCGCCGCCCGGGAAGGAGGGCTGCCCTGCGTGGGAGCGCAGGGAGCTGGCGCGCTCCATGAGCAGCAGCTCGGGGCCGCGCTCGCCCTCGCCGAACAGGATCAGTACGGCGGACTGGCGCCCCGCGCCGTTCTCCGGGGGCAGGAAGCGGCTGAGCTGGAGCGGCTTGACCGTGTCCACGGCGTGCACCACCGGGTCCAGCCAGCCGGGCAGGCCCTCTTTGCTGAGCGTCACCGGACCGCCCTGCGTATTGCTCGCGCGTGTCATCGCCACACCACCCCCCGTTCTGCCGATTCCAACGCCCGAACACCACCTGATCGTTCCGCGAGCCGCTCCATCGGGGCCCTCGCCGACCGCCCCGCGCAGACCCCGGCCGTCGTCACCCGTTCCGTCATCCGGCTTTCTGTCATCCGGCCCCCAGCGGCGGGGCCGGCCTGCCGCCGGCGTCCAGGTAGGACTGGGGCGGGTTCAGGCGCTGGCCGGGGAAGCCGCCCTTCTCGTACTTGAGCAGCTTCTTCGCCTTCTCCGGGTCCGTCTCGCCCTCGCCGTAGGCCGGGCAGAGCGGGGCGATGGGGCAGGCGCCGCAGGCCGGCTTGCGCGCATGACAGATGCGACGGCCGTGGAAGATCACGTGGTGCGAGAGCATGGTCCACTCGCTCTTGGGGAAGAGCGCGCCGACGGCGGCCTCGATCTTGTCGGGCTCGGTCGCGTCCGTCCACTTCCAGCGCCGCACGAGCCGCTGGAAGTGCGTGTCCACGGTGATCCCGGGCCGGCCGAACGCGTTCCCCAACACCACGAAGGCGGTCTTTCGGCCGACGCCGGGCAGCTTCACCAGATCCTCCAGCCGACCGGGGACCTCACCGCCGAACTCCTCCACCAGAGCCTTGGAGAGCCCTATCACCGACTTGGTCTTGGCGCGGAAGAAGCCGGTGGGGCGGAGGATCTCCTCGACCTGCTCCGGGTCGGCGGCGGCCAGGTCCTCGGGGGTGGGGTACTTGGCGAACAGGCCGGGGGTCGTCTGGTTCACCCGGAGATCGGTGGTCTGGGCGGACAGGACCGTGGCGACGACCAGCTGGAAGGGGTTCTCGAAGTCCAGCTCGGGGTGCGCGTAGGGGTAGATCTCGGCGAGTTCGCGGTTGATCCGGCGAGCACGGCGGACCAGCGCGGTGTGCGACTCGGGCTTCTTCGCAGCGACCTTCGTACCGACGGTCTTCTTGGCGACGGACTTCGCGCCGACGGACTTCGCACCGGCTGCCTTCGTGCCGACCGCCTTCTCGGCGGCAGCCTTCTCGGCGACGCCCTTCTTGGCCGCAGCCTTCTTGACGACGGTCTTATCGGCGACGCCCTTATCGGTATCGGCCGCTTTCTTCGCAGGCATCTCGTTCGTCACCTTTGCCGTTTTCCTACCATCGCCGGAGCCCTGTTCGCCCACAGCGGAAACGCGACGTACAACCACCCGTCCAGCCCCCTCGGCCTGTGCTCTCACCGGCGATTTGGACACCCGGCCAGCCTAAAGCCCGGCACCGACATCCGCCCCGGACCCTGAAGATCAGCCCCCAATTGGACCCCTGCCGCTTACCTCGGGACATGTGTGCGGCATCCTTGTGACAGATCACACTGTTTGGACCGTCCGGCAAGATGGGGAACACGGTCCCCTGGTAAGCAGGGGAGCAAGATCCCTTGAGCAGGTCGAATAGGAGAGAACTCGTGGACGACGTCCTGCGGCGCAACCCGCTCTTCGCGGCACTCGACGACGAGCAGGCCGCAGAACTGCGCGCCTCCATGAGCGAGGTGACCCTGGCCCGTGGCGACTCCCTGTTCCACGAGGGCGACCCGGGCGACCGGCTCTACGTCGTCACCGAGGGCAAGGTCAAGCTCCACCGCACCTCCCCGGACGGCCGGGAGAACATGCTGGCCGTGGTGGGCCCCAGCGAGCTCATCGGGGAGCTGTCGCTCTTCGACCCGGGCCCGCGTACCGCGACGGCCACCGCGCTCACCGAGGTCAAGCTCCTCGGCCTCGGCCACGGCGACCTCCAGCCCTGGCTGAACGCCCGCCCCGAGGTCGCCACCGCCCTGCTGCGCGCCGTCGCCCGCCGCCTGCGCAAGACCAACGACGCCATGTCCGACCTCGTCTTCTCGGACGTCCCGGGCCGCGTGGCCCGCGCCCTGCTGGACCTCTCGCGCCGCTTCGGCGTGCAGTCCGAAGAGGGCATCCACGTCGTCCACGACCTGACGCAGGAGGAGCTGGCCCAGCTCGTCGGCGCGTCGCGCGAGACCGTGAACAAGGCGCTGGCGGACTTCGCCCAGCGCGGGTGGCTCCGCCTGGAGGCACGCGCGGTCATCCTGCTGGACGTGGAGCGGCTGGCCAAGCGGTCGCGGTAACCGTCGCGCAAGAGGTGAAGTCGGTCGGTGTGAGCAAGGGTCTCGATCCCCAGGGTCACATCGCTCGCGAAGGCTCCCTCGCGCGCGTGCCGCACGCCTACCGTCCCGTCGTCGCCGCCGCCCGGGACCGGCTGTCGGCCGTCTTCGGGACGCGGCTGCACAGCGCCTACCTCTACGGGTCGATTCCGCGCGGCACCGCGCGCGTGGGCCGCAGCGATCTGGACCTGCTCGCCGTGCTGCACGAAGAGCCGACCGACACCGACCGGGCCGACGCCCGTGCGCTCGACGAGGCCCTCGACAGGGAGTTCCCGCAGATCGACGGCGGCGGGACGCTGCTCGTCGGCCACGCGTGCGTGCTGAGCGATCTGGAGCGGCACGACCTGGGATGGTTCGTGGCGTGCCTGTGCACACCGCTGCTCGGCGAGGATCTCGCCGAGTTCCTCCCCCGGTACCGTCCCGATTCGCTCCTCGCGCGCGAGACCAACGGCGATCTGGCCCTCGTCCTGCCGCGCTGGCGCGACCGCATCGCCTCGGCGGACGACTCCGAGGAGGCCCTGCGGCCTCTCGTCCGGTTCATGTCCCGGCGCCTCGTGCGCACCGCGTTCACGCTCGTCATGCCCCGCTGGAACGGCTGGACGAGCGACCTGCACGAGATGGCGGAGGCCTTCGGCGGGTACTACCCGCAGCGGGCGGAGCAGCTACGGGCGGCGGCCGTCCTCGGGTACGCGCCCAGGGGCGACCACGCCGTCCTCACGTCCTACGTGGACGACCTCGGCCCCTGGCTCGCGCAGGAGTACACGCGCGTGCACGGTGTGAAGGCTCCGAGGCCCGATCAGCCCTAGCGGCCTAGAAGGCTGGAGCCCTAGAGGCCACGGAACCCGCCGAGCCCGCCTGGCCCGCCGGACATGTCCTGGATGAGCCCGTGGTCCGTCAGGTACTCCAGTTGCGCCCTGACCGACAGCTCCGCCGCCGGCCACAGGGAGCGGTCGACGTCGGCGTACACGTGCGCGACGACCTCGGCGGGGGTGCGGTAGCCGTCCTCGACGGCCGTCTCGACCTGGGCGAGCCGGTGGGCGCGGTGGGCGAGGTAGAACTCGACGGCGCCCTGGGCGTCCTCCAGGACCGGTCCATGGCCCGGCAGGACGGTGTGGACGCCGTCATCGACCGTGAGGGACCTCAGCCGCCGCAGGGAGTCCAGGTAGTCGCCCAGCCGGCCGTCGGGGTGGGCGACGACGGTCGTGCCACGGCCGAGGATCGTGTCGCCGGTCAGGACCGCCCGGTCGGCCGGAAGGTGGAAGCAGAGCGAGTCGGCGGTGTGGCCGGGCGTCGGCACGACCCGCAGCTCCAGACCGCCGACCGTGATCACGTCCCCGGCGCCCAGGCCCTCGTCGCCCAGCCGCAGCGCCGGGTCCAGGGCCCGCACCTTCGTCCCGGTCAGCCCGGCGAAGCGGACGGCGCCCTCGGCGTGGTCGGGGTGGCCGTGCGTCAGCAGGGTCAGGGCGACGCGCTTGCCGGCCTGCTCGGCGGCGCCGACGACCGCGCGCAGATGAGCGTCGTCCAGCGGGCCCGGGTCGATCACGACGGCGAGGTCGGAGTCGGGCTCGGCGACGATCCAGGTGTTCGTGCCGTCCAGGGTCATCGCGGAGGCGTTCGGCGCGAGGACGTTGACCGCGCGCGGGGTGGCGGGCCCCGAGAGGACTCCGCCTCGAGGCTGGCCGGGGAGGGCGGCTGCGTCGGTCATGCGGGTCCCCCGGGGGTCGTCTCGATCGCCTCGACCGTCCCGACCGGCTCGGTGGTCCCGATCGGGATGTGCTTGGTGAACTCGTCGTGCCCCGGCCAGGACAGCACGACCTCGCCCTCCTCCAGCCGGGCCTCCGCCAGGACGGGGGTCAGATCGAGGCCGGGGGCCGCGGCGAGCGCGTCCGCGGCCGTGGCGTACGGGGCGAGCCCGCGCAGGGTCGCGATGGTCGGCGGCATCATCAGCAGCTCGCCCTTGTCGTACGAGGCGGCCGCGTCCGACGGACGGATCCACACCGTGCGGTCGGCCTCCGTGGAGGCGTTGCGGGTGCGCTGGCCTTCGGGGAGCGCGGCCACGAAGAACCAGGTGTCGTAGCGGCGCGGCTCGAACTCCGGGGTGATCCAGCGCGTCCAGGCGCCGAGCAGATCGGAGCGCAGGACCAGGCCGCGACGGTCGAGGAACTCGGCGAAGGACAGGTCCCGGGCGGCCACCGCGGCCCGGTCGGCCTCCCAGTCGGCGCCCGTGGTGTCGCCGACGACCGAGTCGGGGGTCGGCCCCGCGAGCAGGACGCCGGCCTCCTCGTAGGTCTCGCGCACGGCCGCGCAGACGATGGCCTGGGCGGCCGTCTCGTCGACGCCGAGCCGCTCGGCCCACCACGCGCGCGTGGGGCCCGCCCAGCGGACGTGACGGTCGTCGTCGCGTGGGTCGACGCCGCCGCCCGGATACGCGTACGCGCCTCCGGCGAAGGCCATGGAGGCGCGTCTGCGCAGCATGTGGACGACGGGGCCGCTGTCGGTGTCCTTCAGGAGCATGACGGTGGCCGCGCGCTTCGGGGTGACCGGGACGAGCGTGCCGTCCGCCAGCGCGCGGATGCGTTCCGGCCAGTCCCGGGGAAACCACTGCCCATTAGCCATGGGCGCGAGGCTATCCCCTGGTGCGCGAATGTTCGAGAGGTCCCCGAGGTCAGAGCGCGCCCAGGGGCTCCACGGCCGTGCTCCTACGGGAGGAGTTCCACCTGGATCTCGACCTCCACGGGCGCGTCCAGCGGCAGCACCGCGACGCCCACCGCGCTGCGCGCGTGCACGCCCTTGTCGCCGAGGACCTCGCCCAGCAGCTCGCTCGCGCCGTTCAGCACGCCCGGCTGGCCGGTGAAGTCCGTGGCCGACGCCACGAAGCCGACGACCTTCACCACGCGCGCGATGCGGTCCAGATCGCCCGCGACCGACTTGACGGCGGCCAGGGCGTTCAGGGCGCAGGTGCGGGCCAGCTCCTTGGCCTCCTCGGCGGTGACCTCGGCGCCGACCTTGCCGGTGACCGGCAGTTTCCCGTCCACCATGGGCAGCTGGCCGGCCGTGTACACGTACGGGCCGGACTGCACGGCGGGCTGGTAGGCGGCCAGCGGCGGCACGACCGCCGGGAGGGTCAGCCCCAGCTCGGCGAGCCTCGCCTCGACCGCACTCACGCCTTGGCCCGCTTCAGGTAGGCGACGAGCTGCTCCGGGTTGTTCGGCCCGGGCACGACCTGGACGAGCTCCCAGCCGTCCTCGCCCCAGGTGTCCAGAATCTGCTTCGTGGCGTGGACGAGCAGCGGCACGGTTGCGTATTCCCACTTGGTCATGGCCCGACTGTATCCGCTGTCGCCCGAGGGCCCGTTCCACAGGCCATGTGGCCGATTGCCGCCCCCGTTGTCCACAGCCTCCCGATTGCCTCGGGCGTCGACTGGTTACGCTCGAAGACGTGAGCAGGCTCCAGGTCGTCAGCGGAAAGGGCGGGACCGGAAAGACGACGGTCGCCGCGGCACTCGCGCTTGCCCTCGCCACGGCGGGGAAGCGAACGCTTCTCGTCGAGGTGGAGGGCCGGCAGGGCATCGCACAGCTCTTCGAGACGGAGGCGTTGCCCTATGAGGAACGCAAGATCGCCGTCGCCTCGGGGGGCGGTGAGGTGTACGCGCTGGCCATCGACCCCGAACTGGCCCTTCTGGACTACCTCCAGATGTTCTACAAGCTGGGAAGCGCCGGCCGGGCCCTGAAGAAGCTCGGCGCCATCGACTTCGCCACCACCGTCGCGCCCGGCCTGAGGGACGTGCTCCTCACCGGCAAGGCGTGCGAGGCGGTACGGCGCAAGGACAGGAACGGGCGGTTCGTGTACGACTACGTCGTCATGGACGCCCCGCCCACGGGCCGTGTCACCCGCTTCCTGAACGTCAACGACGAGGTCGCCGGGCTGGCCAGGATCGGCCCGATACACAATCAGGCACAGGCCGTGATGCGGGTGCTCAAGTCGGCGGAGACGGCCGTGCACATGGTGGCGCTGCTGGAGGAGATGCCCGTCCAGGAGACCGCCGACGGCATCGCGGAGTTGCGGGCGGCGAAACTGCCGGTGGGGCGGATCATCGTCAACATGGTGCGGCCCGAGGTGCTGGACGAGGACGGGCTGGAACTCGCACGGACCGTGACGCGTTCTTCTGTCGCCCGGTCGTTGTCCGCGGCCGGGCTCGGCGGGGCGCGGCGCGGCGGGCGCGCCGAGCGGCTGGTGGATCCGCTCCTTCGGCAGGCCGAGGAGTACGGCGAGCGGTATGCGCTGGAGCACGAGCAGCGCGCGGTCCTGGGCGATCTGGACCTGCCGTTGCACGAACTTCCGTTGCTCGCCGAGGGCATGGACCTCGCGGGCCTGTACCAGCTCGCCACCGAACTGCGGAAGCAGGGGATCGCATGAGTCCGGACCAGGCTCACCACCAGGGAAGCACCCGTCGTCGGCTCTCCCCCGCGCCCGTGCTCGACCTCGATCCGCTGCTCGACGACCCGGCGACCCGCATCGTGGTCTGCTGCGGCTCGGGCGGCGTCGGCAAGACGACCACGGCGGCGGCGCTGGGCCTCAGGGCGGCCGAGCGCGGCCGCAAGGTGGTGGTCCTCACCATCGACCCGGCCCGTCGGCTCGCGCAGTCCATGGGCATCGACTCGTTGGACAACACCCCGCGTCGCGTCAAGGGCGTCGAGGGGTCCGGCGAGTTGCACGCGATGATGCTCGACATGAAGCGCACCTTCGACGAGATCGTCGAGGCGCACGCGGACGGCGAGCGGGCGGCCGCAATCCTGGGCAACCCCTTCTACCAGTCGCTCTCGGCGGGCTTCGCGGGCACGCAGGAGTACATGGCGATGGAGAAGCTCGGCCAGCTACGCGCGCGTGAGGAGTGGGATCTGATCGTCGTCGACACCCCGCCGTCGCGTTCGGCGCTGGACTTCCTGGACGCTCCGAAGCGGCTCGGGTCGTTCCTGGACGGCAAGCTGATCCGCGTCCTGCTCGCGCCGGCCAAGGTCGGCGGACGGGCGGGGATGAAGTTCCTGAACGTCGGGATGTCGATGATGACGGGGGCGCTCGGCAAGCTGCTCGGCGGCCAGCTGCTGAAGGACGTGCAGACGTTCGTGGCGGCGATGGACTCCATGTTCGGCGGCTTTCGCACGCGCGCGGACGCCACGTACAAGCTGCTCCAGGCGCCCGGCACGGCGTTCCTGGTGGTGGCGGCTCCCGAGCGGGACGCGCTGCGGGAGGCCGCGTACTTCGTGGAGCGGCTGGCCGCCGAGGACATGCCGCTGGCCGGTCTGGTGCTCAACCGCGTCCATGGCAGCGGCGCCGCCCACCTGTCCGCCGAGCGGGCGCTCGCCGCTGCGGAAAATCTTGAAGAGCCCGGCATTGTGGATCAGGACGGCGGGAAAGCTGGACTTCGTAACTCTCCCGACTCGTACGACAGTTCAGAACCTCCCGCACCCGATCCGGAAGGATCAGATCCGAAAGCGTCAGACCCTGAGGCACCGGCCCCGGTGGCACTCGATCCGGCTCACGACGCCCCCGACGACGCGGACCGGACCGTGGACGACCTCACCGCAGGCCTGTTGAGACTGCATGCGGAACGTATGCACCTGCTCTCTCGCGAGCAGCGCACACGTGACCGCTTCACCGCGCTCCACCCCGAGGTGGCGGTGGCCGAAGTGGCCGCGCTGCCCGGCGATGTGCATGACCTCACGGGGCTGCGGGACATCGGGAACCGGCTCGCGGCCAACCGGCCGGAGCTGCCCGAAGTTGCCGACGTCGCAGTTGCCGAAGCTTCCGACACCTGACCTCGGAGCCGAGGTCTCCTCGGCTCACGCCTCTTGGCTCAGGTCGAGCTCACGTCAGCTCACCGCCGCGTAGTTCTCGTACATCTGGTCGTCGTCGAGCGGCAGGATGCCCGCCCCACGCTCGTACTCCGAACGCGCCGTCTCCAGGAGCCGGCGCCAGGAGGTCACCGTCGGCCGCCTGCGCAGCAGTGCGCGGCGCTCGCGCTCCGTCATGCCTCCCCACACGCCGAACTCGACGCGGTTGTCGAGCGCGTCGGCCAGGCATTCAGTGCGTACCGGACATCCGGTGCACACCGCCTTGGCCCTGTTCTGCGCTGCTCCCTGAACGAACAGTTCATCCGGATCGGTAGTGCGGCAGGCAGCCTGCGCACTCCAGTCGGTTACCCAGCCCATACCGGCGCCGTCCTCTCCCGAATCGAGGCTCCCCCACGGCGGCAGCGGCATATTCACCGCCGCCAGTTGAGGACGTTACGGAAGGTGGGCACAGCGCAACACCCCCTTCGGGCCCAATCTTGAATGGCCCGAACGGACTATGCGTAAGCGGCAGATCACCCGGGGGAGTGAGCCCGCGACATACGTGACTTTCCCGGTAAACGGGACAGTTCAGTTGAGTCACAACGGACGCCGAGTGACACACAAGGCGGATTCGGACACGCATCCACCAAAAAAGTTGGGGAACGACCGGAACGATTCGGGGTCGCCGGACGTATTGATACGTAGCCCTGCTGCTGTGACAGTTGAGAGCAGCTTAGGCCAAGGCATTGACGTGTGTCCGGCGAATCAGAACGTAGGCTGCCCCCATGCCAAAAAAGCGCTCGGGCGGTGGTCTGTCGCCAACGCAGCAGGCCGCCAAGTTCCTCGGTGTCAGTGTGCTCGCAGGAGCGGTGCTGGCCGGTATCGCCCTGCCCGCCTTCGGCGCGCTGGGCCTGGCCGCCAAGGGGTCGGTGGAGTCGTTCGACGAACTCCCGGCCAACCTCAAGACGCC
This sequence comes from Streptomyces sp. NPDC002623, assembly GCF_053592635.1. Taxonomy (NCBI): domain Bacteria; kingdom Bacillati; phylum Actinomycetota; class Actinomycetes; order Kitasatosporales; family Streptomycetaceae; genus Streptomyces; species Streptomyces sp. NPDC002623. The sequence goes on from NZ_JBSFWB010000014.1 coordinate 239,082, forward strand.
GCCGCTGAGCCAGCGCACCACGATCCTCGACTCCAAGGGCGGCCAGATCGCCACGGTCTACTCCCGTGACCGCACGGTGGTCGACCTCAAGAACATCTCGCCTTACATGCAGAAGGCGATCGTCGCGATCGAGGACTCGCGCTTCTACGAGCACGGCGCGGTGGACCTGAAGGGCATCCTGCGCGCGCTCAACAAGAACGTGCAGAGCAGCGGGGTCGCCCAGGGCGCCTCGACGCTCACCCAGCAGTACGTGAAGAACGTCTTCGTGGAAGAGGCCGGCGACGACCCGACGAAGGTCCAGCAGGCCACCCAGCAGACCATCGGCCGCAAGATCAAGGAGCTGAAGTACGCGATCCAGGTGGAGGAGGAACTCGGCAAGAAGAAGATCCTCGAGAACTACCTGAACATCACGTTCTTCGGCGAGCAGGCCTACGGCGTCGAGGCGGCCGCCCAGCGGTACTTCTCCACGCACGCCAAGGACCTCACCCTCCCCCAGGCCGCGCTGCTGGCCGGCATCGTCCAGTCGCCCAGCCGCTACGACCCCATCAACGACGAGGCCGAGGCCACCAAGCGCCGTAACACCGTGCTGCAGCGCATGGCCGAGGTCGGCGACATCACCGAGACCGAGGCCGCCACGGCGCAGAAGGCCCCGCTGGGCCTGAAGGTCAAGCAGCCGAAGAACGGCTGCATCACCGCCGTCCAGGGCGCCAGCTTCTTCTGCAAGTACGTGGAGCGCGTCTTCCTCAGCGACCCGGTCTTCGGCAAGACCAAGGAGGAGCGGGCGAAGGTCTGGAACCAGGGCGGTCTGACGATCCGGACGACGCTCGAGCCGCAGTCCCAGAAGTCCGTCCAGGACTCGCTCAAGGATCACGTCTACCAGTCGGACAAGGTCGCCGCGGCCGCCACGCTCGTCGAGCCCGGCACCGGCAAGATCCTCGGCATGGGCCAGTCGAAGCCGTACGGCTACGGCAAGAACGAGACCGAGTACAACTACTCGGTCAACTCCTCCATGGGCGGCTCGAACTACGGCTTCCCGACCGGTTCGACCTTCAAGCCCTTCGTGGCCGCGGCCGCGCTGGAGGAGGGCCGCCCGGCGAACCAGTCCTACCCGGCGCCGTACGAGATGTCGTACCCGGCCACGGTCCAGACGTGCAGCAGCAAGCCGTGGACCAACGAGGGCAACGACACGCTGGAGAACGAGAGCGCGTCCGAGAAGGGCCCGTACCAGCTGAAGAAGGCCATGGAGCTTTCGGTCAACACCTACTTCGTGCAGATGCTCGCCGACATCGGCATGTGCCCCGTGGTGAAGATGACCGACAAGCTGGGCGTCGTCCAGGGCAACGGCGACAAGGTGCCCGTGGTGCCCTCGTCGATGACCCTCGGCTCCACCGGCCTCTCCCCTCTGACGATGGCCAGCGCCTACGCGGCCTTCGCCAGCCGGGGCATGTACTGCACCCCGGTCGCCATCGAGTCGATCACCCAGACCGTGGGCGGCACGAAGAAGTCGCTGGAGGTGCCGAAGTCGACCTGCTCGCGCGCCATGAGCGAGAAGACCGCGGACACCATCAACACGCTGCTGAGCGGCGTCGTCGACTCCGGTACGGGCCAGCAGGCCGGTCTGTCCGGCGGCCGCGACAACGCCGGTAAGACGGGTACGACGGACTCCCGCAAGAACGCCTGGTTCGTCGGCTACACCCCGAACCTCTCGGGCGCCGTCTGGGTCGGCAGCGCCACCCAGAAGGTCGAGATGAACAACATCACGATCGGCGGCGTCTACCACTCCCAGGTCTACGGCGGCGACACCCCCGGCCCGATCTGGCGGGACGCCATGACCGGCGCGCTGGAGGGCAAGGAAAGCCCGTCCTTCAACCTCGTCCACATCCCGAACCCGCCCGCCGCCAAGGACCCCGACGACGGCAACAGCGACGACGAGGACGACGACGGGGACAACGACGACGGCTTCCTCAGCGGCCTGCTCACCAACGGCGGGACGACCGGCGACACGTCGTCGACCGGCGGCAACGACGGTGGCACCTTCTTCCAGGGCCAGACCAACGGAAACGGCAACGGCGGCGGACGCGGCTGAGTAGCGCCGCCTCCGAGTCCGGCCACGACCGAGCACGACGAACGGCCTCTGCCTCTCACACAGAGAGGCAGAGGCCGTTCGTCGTACTGGTGGCACTGGTGGCACTCGTCGTGCGGGGGGGGGGACCGGAGTCGAGGTCAGCCCGCGAGCAGCTTCTTGACGACGACGGCGACGCGGCCGCCCTCGGCCAGACCGGCCACCTTCGGGTTCACGATCTTCATGACGGCGCCCATGGCCCGCGGCCCCTCGGCGCCGGCCGCCTTCGCCTCCTGGACGGCCTGGGCGACGATGTCGTCCAGCTCTTCGTCGCTGAGCTGCTTGGGCAGGTACGTGGCGAGGAGCTCGCCCTCGGCCTTCTCGCGCTCGGCGCTCTCGGCGCGACCACCCTGCGCGAAGGCGTCGGCCGCCTCGCGGCGCTTCTTCGCCTCCTTGGTGATCACCTTGAGGACCTCGTCGTCGGAGAGCTCGCGCTTCGTCTTGCCCGCGACCTCCTCCTTGGTGATCGCGGTGAGCGTCAGCCGGAGCGTCGAGGAGCGGAGCTCGTCGCGCTCCCTGATGGCGGCGTTGAGGTCTTCCTGCAGCTTCGACTTGAGCGTGGTCATGGGTTTGATTGTCGCAGGTGTGGGCGGCCGGACGCCCGTTCATTTAAAGGGCGGCAGGGGGACGGCACTTGAGGGGGCGGTGGCGGGAGGAGATGTCGGCGGCGTCTGACACGATGGGCGTATGCGCGCGCGATACGGAGTACCTCTGTCCCTTGCGGCGGCCGGCGCCGCCGGTCTGGTGTACGCGGCGGGTTTCGAGGCCCGCTCCTTCCGGCTGCGGCGGGTGACGGTCCCCGTCCTCCCCGCCGGGATGCAGCCCCTGCGCGTGTTGCAGGTCTCCGACATCCACATGGTCGGCGACCAGCGCAAGAAGCAACGCTGGCTGCGCTCGCTGGCCGGGCTGCGCCCAGACTTCGTGATCAACACGGGCGACAACCTGTCCGACCCGGAGGGCGTGCCCGAGGTCCTGGACGCCCTCGGCCCGCTGATGGAGTTCCCGGGCGCGTACGTCTTCGGCTCGAACGACTACTACGGCCCGAAGCTGCGCAATCCCGCGCGCTACCTCTTCGAGAAGGCCCAGGGCCGCCACGGCCTCAACGGCAACGCGCCTGCGGTGGACGTGGTCCACAACCCGTGGGAGGACCTGCGCGACGGCTTCGACGCGGCGGGCTGGCTGAACCTGACGAACACCCGGGGCATGCTGAAGGTCGAGGGCGTGTCGGTCGAGCTGACGGGCCTGGACGACCCCCACATCAAGCGCGACCGCTACGCGCAGGTGGCCGGCGGCCCGTCGACGTCGTCCGACTTCTCGATGGGCGTCGTGCACGCGCCCTACCTGCGTGTCCTGGACGCCTACACGGCCGACGACTACCCCTTGATCCTGGCCGGCCACACCCACGGCGGCCAGCTCTGCATCCCCTTCTACGGCGCCCTGGTCACCAACTGCGACCTGGACACGGACCGAGTGAAGGGCCTGTCGACGCACACGGCCGAGGGCCGTACGTCCTACCTGCACGTATCAGCAGGCTGCGGCACGAACCGCTACACCCCGGTGAGGTTCGCGTGCCCACCGGAGGTGACGTTGTTGACGTTGGTGGGGAAGGAGTAAAGGAGTAGGGGGAGACGGGGAGGGGCGGCAGGCGGGGAGGCAGGCGGGAGGGCGAGCGCCTGCCGGGTGCGAGCGGCGAAGAAGGCGGATTCGGGCCGTCCCCCGAACGGCCCACCCACATCGCCCCCTTTGTCGGGCTTGCCTAGCTTGAAGGCATGACCGCGCCGATACCCAGGGACATCCCGGATCTGCCCGCGATTCCGCGGACCCATGCGCTCCTGCTCTCCTCCGTCCCCGCCTCGGCGGTGGTGGCCCCCGCACGCCGCCGCCTCGCCGCCGCGCTCCGCCTGCTGCTGGCCGGGACGGCGGCGGCGGGCGTGACGCTCGCCTTCCTGCTCGGCAGCCCGATCCGGGTCCTGAGCCACTTCGCGATCCAGGCCAACATCCTGCTGGCCCTGGTCACACTGCTGTCCGCGCGCCGCGCGTGGACGGCCCGCCGCCCCCTCCCCGCCGCACTGACCGGTGCCGTGCTGCTCTACGCCATGATCACCGGCCTGGTGTACCACCTGCTCCTGGCGGACGCGGCCACCCCGTTCTCGGTGACCGGCACGACGACCGCCCCCACGGGCTGGCACCTGGTCGCCACGCACCTCCTCCAGACCGTGACACCGGTGGCCGCCGTCCTGGACTGGCTGCTGCTGACCGCCCCGGGCTGTATGCGCCTGCGCCGGGCCGCGACGTGGATGCTCTACCCCGTGATCTACCTGGCGTTCTGTTTCACCCGCGCTTGGCTGATCCACGCGGGCGCACCGGGCCGCTACCTCTACCCCTTCCTCGACGCCGAGGCCCACGGCTACAAGCACGCCCTCGCCAACGCGCTCCTCCTCGGCCTCTCCTTCTACGCCCTCGCGGTACTCCTCGTGGCCCTCGACCACGTCCGCCCCAACCCGATCAGCCACCGTGCCAAAACCGGATTTCGTCTCCAGCCACCGGTGGGCTAAAGTAAACGACGTCGCCGCGACAAGCACCACAAGCAGCGACATCGGGGTGTAGCGCAGCTTGGCAGCGCGCTTCGTTCGGGACGAAGAGGTCGTGGGTTCAAATCCCGCCACCCCGACACAGGTCAGAGGCCCATTCGCTTGATCGCGAATGGGCCTCTGTCGTGCGTACAGCAGCGGAGTACAGCAACCGCTATGACTCTTGCTGACCGTCCTCGGCCGCCTGCTCTTCCGCCCGCTTCTGCTGCTTGCGTTTGCCCTTCTTTTCTTTCTCCTGCTTCTTCTGCTTGCTGCCGCCGCCCAGTGCCTTTCCGAGCTTGCGGAGTGCCCGGCGAGTGTCGGCGGAGGGCACGTGTGTGTAGACCTCCATCGTGACGGCGATCTCCGAGTGCCTCAGGATCTGCATCGCGATCCGCGGGTGGACGTCGAGCGCGGCCAGGAGCGAGGCGCAGGTGTGTCGGGTGTCGTGCACGCGGATACGGCGGACGCCGGCGCGCTCGCAGCGGCGGTCGAACTCGCGGGTGAAGTTCCTCGGCTCGACCGGGGTGCCGTAGCGGGTGGTGAAGACCATGTCCGATTCGGTCCAGAGATCATCGGCCCGCTCCTTCGCCGCCTGTTGTTCCTTCTGGCGGAGCCGGAGTGCGGTCAGGCAAATGTCCGGCAGCGGGAGCACGGCCTCCGAGGCCTCCGTCTTGGCCGTGTCGGTGTGCAGGAGACGCCGGCGGACCCGCTGAAGCTGATGACGGATGTGCAGCTCCCCGTTTCCAGGTTCACGTCCGACCAGGTGAGACCCAGCACCTCCCCCTTGCGCAGGCCCAGGACGAGGATCAGCGCGTAGGCGCAGTACAGGTAGTCATGCCAGAGCTGGGCGTTCTCCAGGAAGCTGCACGCCTCCTCGACCGACCAGGGTTCGGGCCGCTTGCGCCGGGCCCGCTGGACCTTGACCAGCTGGGCGACGTTCTTCGAGATGCGCTCCTCAACCATGGCGTTAGTCAGCGCGCTGCGAAGAATCGTCCGGGCGTCGTTGACTGAGCGCTTCGAGAGGGTCTGTCGGCAACACTCCCCCTTGGCGCAGCACCGCCACCGCTCCTCGGGCCGCTTGGCGTCCTTGCCCTGCGCACAGCACTGGCAGGTGTCGGCGAGCTTGTTGAGCCAAGCCCGCATGTCCTGCACGGTCAGCCGGTCCAACCGCTTGGAGCCGAGGAGCGGCACGATATAGAGGCGGACGGTCGTCTCGTAGGTGGCGGCGGTCAGCGGTCGGAGGTTGGGCTCCACGACTTCCTTGAGCCAGTACGCGAGGTACTGAGCGAGGCTCGGCGTGTTCGTCGCGACCGGCCCCTTCTTGGCTTCGTTGTGGAGCTTGAGCCACTTCTCATGGACAGCCGAGCGGGTCGGTCCGTAGACGTACTTCCGCTTGCGATTGCCCTCCGGGGTGGTGACCCAGACATAGGCCGCGTAACCGTTCCGGTAGGCGTAGATGGATCCTTCGCCATTGCCTCGCTTGCCGCTCACGCGGACCACCTCTCGGATTCGTCGGCGCAGCGGTTCACGTACTCGTCCACCCAGGCCGGGAGGATGCGACGATTGCGGCCGATCTTGACGGAACGGATCTCGCCGGTGAGGACGAGCATCTTGGTCTTGGAGAGGCTGAAGCCGAGCATCTCGGCGACCTCAGCCGTCGTGTGCCACTTGCGGTGAAGGGTGGCCGTGGTCATCGGGTTGGTTCTCCTTCTCCGTCGGGGGCGGGTGTGCGTGAGGCGGCGAACAACGCTTCTGCGGCGGTCAAGCCGGTACCGGCAAAGCGCCAGTGGGAGAGGACAAGCACGGTGTCCGGGTCCGGGAGGGGATGGCCGGCCAGGGCTGCTCGTTCGCGGGTGAGTGCTTCGTTGTGGTCGGCGCGTTCCTGGCGGAGGGCGCCGAGGGTGACGGAGTATGCGCGGGACTTGGTGGAGAAGTGGCCGCGGAAGCCGAGCATGTGGGCCCACTTACGCAGTCGGAGTTCTTCGAGTTCGGGGCGTGCGCCGAGGTGCCAGCAGGTGAGGATCATCCGGCGGGCGTGGTCGGTGACGTCGGTGCCGATCAGGTCGGTGATGGGGTTGCGGATCGGGCGGTCGATGGTGCCGGTCGCGCTTTCCGCCCCTTTGGTGGCGTACTTGGCGATGTAGGCGGCGACGGCCCGGCTCGTCAGGTCGGTGGTTCCGGTGAAGTCGGCGGAGCGGATGGGGCGGATGTCGAGCTGTTCGCCGAAGCGGAAGGTGTGGGCGAGGTCGTCGAGTGTCGGGCCGGGGGTCTCGGCGAGCCGGACGGCCGAGCGGATCGCGTCGGTGAGGAGTTCTGTCGTGGCCCAGACGGGCGGGGCGTCCTCGGCACCTTCGGGGCCGTCGAGGCGGATCACGGCATGGAAGTGCACGGCTCCGCGCCGCTGGTACTCGGCGACCTTGGCGTAGGAGAGTTTGAGGCTGTGGCGCAGTTCGGAGCGGGTGATGTCCGCGCGGGTGGCGAGCTGTTGGCGTAGGTAGGTGGTGAATCGGGCCCACAGGGCACCGGCGTGCGCGTTCCAGAGGACGGCGTCGCGGTAGTCGTAGCGCTCCGGGTTCAGCGGGGTGCCGAGGGCGGGGTCGTCGTCCGGGTGGAGGCGTCCGCAGCGGCAGCGGCCGCCGCCGGGCCGGTTGTGGACGGGGCCGAAGGACGGGGCGGTGAAGGTGGCGAAGACGCGGGGGTGTTGGGCGACGGCTGGGCCGATGCCCTTGCCGCCGCTCAGGCCGGCCGTGACGAGGTGGTACGTGTCCTTGCGGTAGACCTCGGCGCAGGCGGCGCAGCGGGTCGCGCGGCGGTTGTTGCAGCGGATGAGGAGCTGTCCGGCGGGAAGGTCGCGGTCGAAGATCTCGCGGACGATTTCGCCGGTCGCGGCGTGGACGTCGAGGCGGTGGCCCTCCATCCGTACGGGCCGCTCGCAGCCGCCGAGCCGCTGGATCTGGTGTGCGAAGGTGCTGAGGTCGCCGTGCTGGGCGAGGGCGGCCAGTTGGCGGATGGCTCCGGTGGGAGCCTCGGGGCGCATGTGCGGCTGCCTCCTTGGAGGGGCGGAAGTCCGGGACGGGCACCCCGGCCTGCGTAGAGGGCTAGACAGCGTGGGCAGGCCGGGATGCTGCGCAGATGAGGTCAGCGGCGGTCGCTCTTGAGGATCGAGCGGATGACGACCGCGCAGACGGCCACGGAAGCGGCAGTGATGGCGACCGCGAGAAGCATGGAGACCAGGACCGCGCCGACGACCAGGACCAGGGCTCCCCCACCGGCGGCGAGGGTGAGCACGCTGCCCGGGGTGAGTTGGACCGCCGGCCGGTTGGCGGTGGGGGCCGCCGGAACCGGGGCCGGGGTGTAGGCGGTGAGGTTGTAGACCGACGGGCTGTAGGTCGCCGGGGGCGTGCTGGTGGGGATCGGTGCGGTGTCCGGGCGGGGGTACTTGGGGGTGAACACGAGGCAGTCCCTTCTGCGGGTCAGTCGAGGAGGGCTGCGACGGCGGGGGCGAGGACGCTGTTGGCGACGAGGTAGCCGCCGAGGAGGAGCAGGGCGACCAGCCACCACGGCGGGCGGGCGAGCTGGACGCCGAGGACGGCGACGACGAGCACGGCGAACCAGAGCGGGACGTCCATGGCGGTGGTCTCCTTCAGGCCTTGCAGCGGTGGGTGCGGGCGGCGAGTTCGGCGGCGGCGCGGCTGTCGTACTCGGTGGAGAAGTCGCAGCGGGGCGCGGTGCAGGCCGCGAGGTGGCGGTTGCGGCCACGGGCGATGTACGAGGCGACCTGCACGGGGCCGATGCGGCGGACGTTGCGGAAGCGCGGGTTCACGGAGTTCGTCCCTTCTCAGAGGTGGGCGGCGACGGACGCGGTCATGAACGGGGGGAGACCGAGCCGCACGCGGACGTGGTCGGGGTCGGCCGGGCGGCCGGTGGTGGCGTGGTGTTCCTCGGCTAGGGCGCGGGCGCGGTCGACCAGTGCGGGTGGCAGGGAGACGGCAGGAGCAGAGGGAGCCGGGGCGGGAACGGTGATCGCTTCGGCAGCGGGTTCCGGTTCGGGGGAAGGCTCCGGGAGCACTTCTCGGTGGGGTTCGTCGCGGGCAGCGGCCGGGGGCGTCTCCGGGGCCGGTGTCACCGGGGGCGCCGGGGTTCGGGGTGTGTGGGCGAGCAGTGTTCCGCCGAAGAAGGCGACGGCGGGCCAGCCGGCCACCACGACGCGGAGCGACGCGGGGACGTCGTCCAGGTCGAGGAGTCCGGCGGTCGCGACGTTCGCGCCGAGGGATGCGGTCAGGGCGACGAGGAACCACAGCCGCGCTCCCCCGGCGGGTTGTCCGGCGCGCTGCTGTTCGCGCATCCGACGCCATGCGGCGACCAGCAGCAGGTCGACGGAGACGGGGTAGGCCCATGCCTTCCAGCCGCCCTGTCCGGCCGCCTCCGCCAGGTCGTGAAGGTGCGCGAAGGACAGGGCACCGGCGATGACGGCTTGGACGATCACGGCGTCCACACGGGCCAGTTGGGCGCGCATCGGTTCGACTTCCTTCCGGTTCGAGGCATGGGAGGGGTAGGGACTCGGCGTGAGGCGGTCACGCCAGCCGTAGGGAAGGGGGTGCGGCTACTCGGTCACCGGGCGAGCGACAGGCACGGCGGTCACCGGAGAGACCCGCCCAGCAGACTCGACCGCGGCGACGGGCCGAAAGGAGTCGAGGCGAGGCAGTTCCGGCACGAGCGCGGAGGTAGCCCGGCAGACGGCCGCCGCTTCGTCGAGGGTGAGGTGCGGCGAGCGAGCACGGGACCAGCCACCGGAGGAGTCGCCGACGATGGCGACGCCGGGCCGTTCGGCCGGAATGGAAGTTGCGGCGAGCGCTGCTTCCGGGGAGATGTCGGCGAGCGCCATGTTCGCCGAGGATTCGTCGTTGACGCGGTGGCAGATGCGGCCGGTGAGCTGGGCGCGGAGCATGGTCGCGCCCTTGCCGAGTTCGGAGCCGAATCGCTGGCCGCACACTTCGAGGTAGATGCCGGCCGCGCGGCCGAGCTGGGCGATGCGGATGAGCTTGGTGACCATGGCGTCGCGTCGCTTCTCGTCGTCCCGGCTTGCGGCGAGGAAGAGTTCCGCGACCTCGTCGACGACAACCACGACCGGCACCGGCCGCACCTCCTCCGGCAGCCCCCACACATCCGAGGTGAGGACGGCATCCGCACTCGCCCCGGACCGGAGACCGATGAGCCGGAACCGTGCCTCCATCTCTTCGAGCAGGACGTCGAGGAGTTCGTTCGCCCGGTCCGAGGTGTCGGCGAGCGCGGACAGCCGGGGTGCGAACGGGGCGAGTTCGACGCCCCATTTGCAGTCGATTCCGACGAGGACGACCCGTTGCCGGGCCAGACCGCACAGCAGGTTGCGCAGGTACACGGACTTCCCGGACTGCGTTGCGCCGAGGATGAGTTCATGCGGCACGGCACGGAAGTCCCGTACATGCCAGCGGCCGTCATCGCGAAGCGCCATGGGCAGGGTGAGAGGTCCGCTCTTGTGCCGCCGCCGGGCGGGCCGCACGTCGGCGAGCACGTCCCAGCCGATCAGCCGCAGTTCGAGCCAGCCCGGCTTGGTAGGGCGGATGTGCACGGCGTGCGCGGCCCAGGCATGCCGCAGCCGGTCGGCAGACGCCATGAAGTCTTCGGGAGCCTGGCCGGTAGCCATGCGCAGCCGCATTACGAGCCCGGACCCGGTTGGCAGCGGGAGCGTCCGGCGAGGCGGGACGGGTGCGGCCTCCCGTCCGAGCACCCGGGCCGTGGCCCGACGGACGGCCGAGGCCGGGACCGTCAGGCCGCAGGCGTCCATCGTGGCCCGGTAGGTGGTGAGCACGCGCAGCGCGACGAACGGATAGCCCACGAGCCACCAGAACGCCACCGGCAGACGACGGCGGAGAACCAGCAGCGCAGCCACGGCGAGCAGGCACAGCACCAGTGCCCAGAGGGAGTCGGTCATGGTGATCAGCCCTGCACCGGAGCGGGGGCGTTGACCATGACGGCGTCCGCCCGGTAGGCGATGCCGTGCCGCATCCGCCCGCCGAACTCGCTCTCCCAAGAGCGGGCGATCAGGCCGGACATGATGACCGGAGCACCCATCACCAGGCCCTCGCCGATGCCCTGCTCTGGAACGGTCACCTTGATCATGTCCGAACCGCCCTGCGCGATGAACACCAGCTCCAGCACCATGAGCCGCTGGTTGGTGACCGGGTCCACGGCGACCTCACCGGTCTGACGGTCCTTCACCTTGACCTCAGGCAGCTTGGTGACCAGCAGCGTTGCGGTAGAGACGTCCACGGGGATGACACGCATTTCTTGAACCTCACTTGTCGGCGACGCGGTCGGTCCGCGCCGCTTCGGCTTGAATACCCCCCTAGACGGCGCGGGGAGTGACCCGCCCTAACTGTCTAGGGGGGTTTACGACTACGTTAGACCGACGATCCGTCAACTGTCTAGGGGGGTATGCAAGACGGCTAACGTGCAGGCCGTTCAACTCTTGCCGAGCGAGGGCCAGGCGAGTGCCACGCGGCGACTCGCCTCATCACCTGCCTGGAAGCGCAGTATCAAGTCTCGGATCAGAGGACCTATCGCTTGGCTTGAGCGCGACAGGGCAGTCGAGTTGCCACGTTCCGGTCTCGCGTCGAGCGCCATATTGGCAGGATGAGGCCCACAAACGCCTACCTAGGGGGACTAGATGGGGCTCGCACCAACACCCGAGACTGCAGTTGCTAGAGACGCGATGGCTCGTCTCCGAAACATGTACGAGCCGATTCTCACTTCTCTGGGACTATCTGTAGGTTCCATCAAGGGCTACGACTTGCCCGATCTGGAGCAGGCACTCACACGGGTCAATGAGGCGATCAGCCACCCAGAGCAGTTCGGCATGATGCGGAGTCCGGGCGTCAAGATGCTCTTGATAGAGCAGCCGGAAATAAGCATCGGCATCCTGCCATTCCTCCTGGAACGGAAACGCCTAATCTTGGAGCGCATCAAGGAACTCCGCAGTAAAGAGCGGCTCGACGGATTGCAGGATCTAATCGATCGGCTTTCTCCCGGACCCGAAAAGGATGAACTGAAGCGCCAACTTGGGGCCCTTGAGGCCGAGGCGGCCGCAGCACGGGAACAGGAGCGCGCAGCTGCGCAGGTCGACAGCGCCGCTCAAGCCCTGGTCGTAGAGGGGTGGCAGAAGGAGCATGAAGCCAAAGAGGAAGCGAAGGACGAGCTCAAGAAGCTTCGCGAAGAGAAGCTCCTCAAAGAGGAGATCGCCGAGAGGAAGTGGAATAGGAGGGTGGCTCGTGAACCGATCGCTACCCTTGTCGGAGCCGTCCTTCTCATCGTGCTCACGACCGTATTCGTGGTTTCAATGTTCCTCAAGATTGTCCCGTCGACGTTGCTATCGAACAGTTTCCTGATAATTTTGGGATACTTCTTCGGTCAGAGCGCGAGCAGCACCAATAGAACGCAGATCACGGAATTCGTGAAGCCGTCAGGCAACAAGAAACGCAAGAATAAGCCCGGCAAACCTGAGACTGCGTAACCTCGCCTACTCCACCCGGGCGATCACAGCATTAGCGATATCCGGCCCCTCGCACCCTAAGAGGCAGCGGCTCGCCTTGTCCCACGATCACCCGCTACGCAAGAACGGTCGCAACCACGTCAGTACACCCAATGAAGCACCGTGGCATCGTCTTGCGCTTTGCCCCGTGGCCAGCGCCGACCGTCGGGATCGTCGGCCTCGGCCCCTCGTACACACCGGATCAGCTCATCCGGCCCGGACGAGTCGAGAAGAGACAAGACCCCTTCCCAGGTGACAAGTTCGAAGGAGTCGACGAGTCTCGTCGCACCATCGCTCAGCAGCGTCACGGACGCCAGCGATTCCAGCGGCACAGTCCCGGTAAGGGCATGTTCGGCCGCTTGCGGATCGGGCCCGGCGATCCAGAAGCCACCCGGCCGGTTACGGAGCCCCGTCAGGGCGTCGCGGTACTCGGCCAGGGCGGCAGCATGCTCAGGGGAACCGGTAGGAAACGCTTCGACCGGCCCGCGCAGCTGCACGCTGACGTCGTCCAGGCGCAGATCCGTGACGGCGGCCGTCTTCCCGTCCTGGTCGGCGAGGAGAAGCGTCGAGTCACCGAGCACGAGGTATTCCAGAGCTCCCGTGCCGGCCCGGACAACGACGACCGTACTCGTCGGACTGGCCCGATGGGTCAGGTCGCAACTGCCTTCGTGCAGGGACCGAACGACGCGGATCGAGTCGGCAAGGCAGTCGGCGAGCGACCGGGCGGGATGCGCGGTGATGGTGCTCAGCAGCAGCCCACCCAACGTCGAGGAGAACCAGGCGATGCCGTGCGTGCACCCGGTGTCGGCCCCGGCCACGCCGGCCCCGTCCAGGAGAACGGCCGCCCCGGCCGCAGCAGCGGCGAAGTCCTCGTTCTGCTGGCCGGTTTCGGAGGGAAGCGAGGCGAGGGCGACGTTCACGCCGTCGTCTCCTCGTCGTGCAGGTAGAGGGGGGTGAGCAGTTCGACGGACTGCGGTTCGTCGGTGTCGGGGTCGTACTCGACGCCCACCAGGGTGGAGAAGTGACGCTCGCCCACCTGTCCCCAGAGCGCGCTGAGGTCGGAGGCGAGCAATTGCACGACGCCGAGGGAACCCGCGGTGTGGATTCCCGCGATGGCGAGCACCGAGCCGTTGCCGTCCGGGCGGGGCAGCCGGCCGAGGTATCCGACGTCGTGCGGGCGGTACGGTTCCGTGTCGGCTCCCGCGCGGTACGACGTGCCGGTACGCCGGTCCGCCAGAGCCCATGGCTCACCCTCCGGGTGTTCCCAGCCGAGTACCGGGTCCTGGGCGTACAGGTCGCTCATGGCCTGGGACATGCCCGGTCCGCAGACGACGACCAGGCCGTCCCGGTTGAGGTCGACCTCACCACTCACCTGGACGTGGCCGGAGCTGACGTCGAGCCCGTACGACTTGGCCAGCTCTTCGAGCCGCTTCCCGGAGTTGACGTCGGCCATGGCGACGACCGGCCGCTTCTTCTCGCCGTCCCAGCGCAGCGGAGTCACGATCGTGACGGCGCCCGCACCGAGGAAGGCCCCCTCGGGCGCCGGGCCGGTGTGCCGGATCTGATGGATCCGCCCGCGGCTCAGGCCGGCCTTCTCGGCGATCTGCGCGTACGACAGCCCTTGCGCATGGAGGTCCTGGACCACACGGCGACGGAGCCGGGCGAGTTCGGTCACCTCCTGCTGCGCGTCGGCCAACCGCGTCGTGACCTCACGCAGGAGCAG